>CACVAQ010000205.1 GCA_902727865.1 uncultured Aureispira sp.
TGTGCGTGTTCTTTCGAAGTAGGCGAGAACGTGTTGTTTGTTTTTTCGGGATGCTTTTGGGCGCAACTGACCGCATTGAGGCTTAAGAGAAAGAGTAGGAGATGTATGTAATTCATGGATGGGGTTTATAACTTTATTTTAGCAGTAATTATTAACCGAACGCCTGTTTTGTTTTTAAATGCTTGCATGGTTTCTTTGTGACTGAATTTGAATCTAGGGTGCTTTTTATTCGCTAGAAAGGCGCGTCTTTTTTTGTAAGACGATAAGTCATTCTGTGCCGAAAAGAGTTCGATTGTATTTTCGAGTTGCTCGATGCCATCAGGAATCCAACGTTCTCTTACAATTTTTAGTTCAACGAATATTAGTCGATTACTATTATAAGTCAACAAACCATCAATTCTACTTTCCATCTCTCCATTTGCTCTAAAAATAGGAATACAGTTATCAATAGCCGTAAAGGTAACTTCAATTTTTTGGTCATTACGAACCTCTGCGGACCAAGTATTGGAATCCGTATCGTTTAAGTAAGCAGGTGCTTCGGGTTGGTTATTATCATCGCAAATACCAAATAAAGCAGCGTTTGTTTTTGTTTGGCAAGTAGACTTAAAAAAATCAGTCATCTAATTCCTCCTCTAACTCTAATAAATCATCAAATAGCTCATTCGTTTCAGCAAGAGAATTATTCAAAAAATTCTCATCAGAAGGAAGCCCTTCATAAGTAGGTAATAATTTAATTTCGCCATTATCCGTGAGTTGATAGATATTGACATCTTCACTAAATACACAGGAATTAATAGGAACAACTTTCTGTAGTTGGTCGCTTTGCTCTAATCCTTTTTTAAGAAGCGTTTTTTTGATTTCGCCCCCTTTTATAGCAAGCGTTAAGTAATTTAAAAGATAAGGACTATGGGTTGTAATAAGCAACTCATTTTCTTTTGTTAGATTATTAAATTCTAATAATTTGTTTAATAAATTACGTTGTGATTCGGGAAATAAATTTTGTTCTAATTCTTCGACAATGTTTATAAGACGAAGGCTTTTATAATTAGATAATAATATCTCTAAAAGCTCTTGTCGAAGCTCATCTGATAAATCTGTTTGATTGAGTAGAGCGTTTATTTTTTGATCTTTCTTTCTTTGTTCTTCTATATTGGATTCCTTCGTATTTGAATCTCTTTTTTCAATTAGCGAATAGGCTAAATTTCGAGAAACTAAGAAAACGGGGAGTAAGGACTGTATACCGCTAGATGCTTCTACTAATTTTAGTTTAAAATCAGTCCCCTTAATATAAGATATTTTATGCTGTCTTTGATATTCAAACTTTATATTATTTATAGGCAACTGAACAGAACTCTTGAGTTCCATTTTTGAACGTTCAAATTCGTCTAAAAAAGTATAGAGAGGCAAAGGTAAAAACTTAAGTTGTTGAGGATGTTCTACAACACTTAGAAAGTTGCGTTCAGCAGGAACGTACATTATCTTGGGAGATAGATACCTTTTGTCTGCATTTATTTTCTTGAGCGTTGTTGTTTCATTTTGATAAAGAAAATGATAAGAATTACCAATATATTCCAATACCGTATGATCTTTAAAATAGTTTTCAAGACCTTGATAAGCGCAATGTTTTTTTGCAAAACGATTGTGCAATACAATATCATTTTCTTTTAAAATACCACGTGTAAGGGCTTTTTCTAACCAAGAAAAGGTAGAATATAACTTTGCAACACTACTTTTTCCAGTAGCTTGATTTCCTATCAGTAACGTTACTTTTTTTATATCGAGGAATTTTTCTTTTCCTACCAAACCTTGTGTAATTGGTCCAAAATTTTGAACACGAAGTTTTCCCATTTTTAGCTTTGTTTTGTCTCACAAGTTACGAATAAAATTTCTATTTATCCTAAATCGAATAAGGAGAAAACCTCAAAACCCGAATAAGATGTATATCTTACCAATTCTAATTTACCTGTAGCATTACAGCAAAAAAAATAAGCATGAAAAAAGCGATTATCCTTGTCTTAATTATGGCTGCTGTCTTTGCAATAACATATCTAGATAGCCCAACAGAGGTCGTTGCGCCACTTCCAACGGAGGTTAGCCCTGAGCGAGATTCTCTACGAAAAAAGTACCATCGCTATGCCGAAAATTTGAATCATCCAAAGGATTTGATTCACATCAATCCAGCCAACAATAAGTGTTTAAATTGTCACAAAGATATTGAGCCCATTCGAGTGGCTAGTTCTGGGATGATGCAGGATATTTATAAATTTGCTGCCAGTGCTGGTTTTCCTGATAATGACTGTATTGTTTGTCATGGTGGAAATCCAGAAGCGGAGACATTTGACTTGGCACACGAAGGAACGATCGAGCCGTTTGAAAAAGGCTTAGGACCAAAGAATTTTTATCCAGATCCAGGGAGTCCGTTTATCAACGAGCATACCTGTGGGGTTTGTCACCAAGATCAAGTAAAAACACAGTTTACGTCTTTGATGTATACCGAAGCAGGGAAAATACAAGGTACTACTTGGGGTTTTGGAGCAATACAAGGTTATGAACATAATGTAGCGAATACACACGTGCAAGAGGTGGTGGTACATGAGCGTTTGGGAACGGAAATTTATAAACAATACATGGCAAAACTGAAACTAGCGGAGCCACAAATTTTCCCTGGTGAAATGAGTGCTTTGCCAGAAGCCCCCACCGCAGAGGAAGTGAATGAGAACCCACAACTATCGGTTTATACCTATCTTAGAATGGAATGCCAACGCTGTCATACAGGGGTGAAAGGCCGTTTCAAAGAGGGCGATTTTAGAGGAATGGGCTGTAGTTCTTGTCATAGTCCGTATTCTAATAAAGGCTATTATGAAGGAGATGATAAAGCGATTCCTAAAGACGAAGTAGGGCATATGTTGGTGCATAGCATGCAATCAACTAGAGATGCAGAAGTAAGGGTACATGGAAAAACCTATTCGGGCATTCCTATCAAAACTTGCCAATCTTGCCACAATCGAGGGCGTAGAATTGGGGTTTCTTACGAAGGTTTGATGGAAACCTCTTATCAATCGCCTTTTATGGGAGATGGAGAGAAGCCTTCCAAAATTCATACTAAAAGTTACATGCACTTAGCTCCAGATGTTCACCTGCTGAAAGGGATGGTTTGCCAAGATTGCCATACTTCTGGCGATGCGCATAGTTATGGCGATTTGTCGGGGGCAATTCAAGGCGCAGTAGAGATTGAATGCGAAGATTGTCACGGAACGCCAACCAAATATCCTTGGGAATTACCGATTGGGCATGGCGATGAAATTGCAGGTCCCGTACCTGCACAAGGTGCTGGAAGAGGTATTTCGGATACTTTGCTGCCGCATCAATTATACGGTGCGGTGAATCCTGTGGAAGACGGCTATCTCATTTCTGCCCGAGGAAATCCAATGGGGAATGTCGTTCGAAAGGGAAATAAGGTCGTTTTGCATAGTGCTAGTGGAAAGGATTTAGGCTTGAAACCTTTGAAATATTTAGTTGATCATGATGAATTGAGTCGAGAGGCAAAGGTCGCTAAGATTCAAACACACATTCACATGGAAAAAATGGAGTGTTATTCTTGTCATGCGACTTGGGCACCGCAGTGTTATGGTTGTCATATTAATATTGATTATACGAAGAATGATGGGAAACCAGATTGGGTGCAATTGGCAGGAATTGTGGATGAACATGGCTTGACGCCAGATGGGGTATACAATGGATTTAAAGGTTTAAATCTAGGCGAAGATAGTGATTTGTCGAAGGAAGAAATTGCGGTCATTAAAGGCTTTATGATTACGGGAGAAGTGTCGGAACAGCGGAGTTATTTGCGTTGGGAAGATCCGCCTTTGGTTATCAATGGCGATCATCGTTTTTCCCCTGCTATTCCTGGTTGTCAAACTACGGTAACGGTGAAAGGGGCGGATGGGAAAATGAAGCTGCTGAACCATATCTTTAAAGTGCCGAGCCATCTAGGCGAAGGAGGTGGAGAAGATGGACAATTGGCGATTGATATGTCGCCTTTGCAACCGCATACGATTCAAAAGAAAGCGAGAAGTTGTGAAAGTTGTCATACGAATCCGAAGACCTTTGGTTATGGGATTAATAGTGGCGACTTGTATGCGGCACCAGATAGTAGTTATGTTGCCGACCATCCTTTGGCTTCGAACGTAGATACGCAGTTTAATGCGATTCCGAATCTTAAAATGGACTGGTCGAGATTCTTGGATGAAGATGGCAATCAGTTACAGACCGTTGGGCATCATTTTTCAGGCTCTAGACCTTTGAATAAAAGTGAATTGCGTCGCTTGGATCGACGAGGGGTTTGTGCTTCTTGTCATGCTACCTTGCCTGATGCTGATTTGGCGACGAGCTTGTTGGATCATGTCGCAACTTATGCGGAGGTAGAAATTGATAATGAATTTCACCAATCTATCTTGGCTAAAAGTACTCGTGTGACTGCTTGGGTGCAGGTTTTAGTGGCTTTGCTTGGGTTTGTCTTGCTTGCTTGGGGAGGGTTTAAATTGCTTAAATGGCGGGGGAGGAAGAAGAGGGGTGAGTAGAATAGTTAAGTGTTGTGGCTGTGGCTTAGTTGTGAGTCATTGTAACCTATGTTACAGAACACCGAATTTAAAAATTGTAAATTGTAATTGTAAATTATAAATTATAAAAAAATGTAAATTGCAAAAAATGAAAAGATTAAATTTAATAAGCATCCTTATCTTTAGTAGCGTCTTAATGCTTTCATTAGCATCTTGCGAAAATAAAAAGAAGACCGAGTCAAAAGATGCGGATAGTCAAAAAGAGGTAAGTACAGAAAAAGGAGAACGAAAAATCATTTTCGAGAATGATTATGCTCAAGTTATAAGCATTAAACTGGATGTAGGAGAATTTATTTCCCCACCAGGGGGGAAAGGAAAAGACCGTGTCATTTATTCTTTGTCTGACTATACGCTTGATAGGGATAAAGGAGATGGAGAGATGGAAAGTAAAACATGGAAAGAAAATGAAGTGCATTTTCATGAAGCTGGTAACCACTATGTAAAAAACACTGGAAATACAACGGCAGAATGGTTAGTTTTTGTAAAGAAAACAGACGATTTGCCCGAATGTAGTGAAAATAAACTTGATAATGATGTACATTCAATAACACCCGATTTTTCTCAAAAATTATTTGAAAATGATGATTTTAAGGTAACTAAAGTAATCTTAACTGAAGGGAAAAGTATTCCAATGCATTCAGGAATTAATCGAATTATTTATTCGTTGAATGATTATCAAATAAGCTATGAATCTGATAAAGAAGAGACGGTGGAAAAAACATTCCAAAAAGATGATATTCACTGGCATGAAGCCTGTAAACATGCAATGCAAAATATTGGAAATTCAGAAGCCAAATTTTTGGTAGTTAGCTTTAAGAAAAAATAGTAGCTCAAATACGTAACATGGATATGGTTTTTAGACCATCTCTAAAAACCATATTTTTTAAAAATTAAATATACAGTGAAACTTTATAAAATAGCATTTGGACTATTGCTTCCGTTAGGAATAATAAGTTGTAACCAAACAAAAAAAGAAGACAAGCCCAAAAACGAAT
>CACVAQ010000206.1 GCA_902727865.1 uncultured Aureispira sp.
CATTCCTAAGTTAAAATCAGATTCATAATGTACTGGTTTTTATCAAAAAAAAGACACCGATTAAGTACGGAATCCTTATTTTTTTCTAGTAAATGTGTCTCCTGCTAGAATATCAACCACACCTTCAAATAACTAAAAATGAAAAAAATTGCATTCATCCTACTTTTGGGAATTAGCTTATTCTATTTACCTAGTTGCCAAAAAGAGGAACCTACGATTGAACTACATCCACCAGAAGCAAATTTTAGTGCATCTTCAACTGTTATTTATAAAGGTATGACGATTGATTTCATCGACTTATCAACCATTAACCCAACATCTTGGGCATGGTCCTTTAGTGGAGGTACACCAGCGGCTTCCAATCAACAAAATCCTTCCGTAAAATATACCAGCCCTGGTATTTATGATGTATCCTTAACCGTTTCTAATGGAGATGGTAGTAATACAAAAACAATAACAGGGCATATTACCGTTAATGATGCCACGGTTCAAGTTTTATTAGATAATAACATAAGCCTAGACGATATATTGACGACGAATCCAATCGATAGTTTATACGGGAAGCAATACCTAGGTGGGCTTATTTTTTATCACTATAGCGACCAGTATATCTCTCAAACACTAGTTGCGGCGAATGTTGACCAGTCCAGTGGAATTCATTGGGGCTGTAATGGTTCCGATTTAACAGGCTTCAACTGCTCAGGTTCTTCAATCGGTGGTTATTCTTTGAATGGAACAATTGCCTGTTTAGGAGCATCTACTGCTTGGGGGACTTGTGATTACTTAGTGTATAACAATTACAGCGATTGGGAATTGCCTAGTGCAGCGACTTTGGTTCATATGTATCAAAACCTACACTTAAAAGGATATGGCAACTTTTCTCCTAACTATTATTGGTCTTATTGTGAAACCAATAGTACCAGTTCTAAATCGGTTACCTTTAGCGATGGTTCGATATCGGATTATGGTTCTAAAAGTAGTTCTAGAAGAGTTCGTGCAATAAGGGAGCATTACTTTAACAAATAAGCCAATTTAATAGACGTCCTCCCTTATCTTTTGAGTTTATAGACGAATGTTTTAAAGAAAAGTACTTAAGCCTTCATTGTAGGGCAAAAACAGAAAAATTACTCTAGCAGTAATTTTTCTGTTTACGTTTATAAGTCTCCGAACGCTTCGATGAACAATAGCTACACCAATGCTTTGTTTATTAATTTTCAAGCGAGTACAGATTTTTCAATTCAACATTTTTTTCACTCAACACACTTCCAACAAACTCTAAGCATCGTTTTGAGAACGATCGAAAAAATAGCACACTAAGACTCCAAGTGTATAGGCAACTAAATCATGATTGCTATATCCCGTCCCAATTACAATCTCGGCAAGGCGATTTCCTTTCAATCCAATAACTTCTACAATGTTGAAATATTGAGCAATTTCAACGACAAAAGAAAAAATTAAAGTGACAACGGCCAAACGAAAAGGGGACTGCTTAATAAATGTTCTAAGAAAGCAATAAATTAGAATCACCACTAAAAAATCACCTCCATAAGGTCTAATAAAACGATCTCTAACAAATAGCGCAATCAATACTTCAACAATAAAGAGTAAAATTGTTAATAGAAAGTATTTTTTTTTGAAGGTGAACATAGCTGGACTAATTAGTGGTTATTTTTTATTAAAAATATAAATCAAGTGCTAAAACCCGTTGTTTATCGCATCAAATTAATCAAGACTTGATAATCATCGTATTTTGCATTTCCACGCTTCATTTCTAGCAAATCCATAAATTCAGAAGGGTCCATTGCATTTTCATTAATCAAGGCTTCCAACTCTTCATGCGTTAATTCTGTCCGCACCTCTATTTCTCCTTCCTTAATTTGATTCATCCTCCATTGATAGGTCTTCTCAATCCGATTCCAAATCGTTTGATGAATTTCTCGAAAATCTGCCTCTGCTGCCACAACCTCTGCGCTCTCAAAGGCCAAATTATTTCGAGCAATAATTTTTCCTGATTCAATAATGAAATAAGCCGTATGTGCCCAACTTTCGTGTTGTTCTAATAATTTGGAATAGATGACCAATTGCAAATCTTCACCATTTCTTAGTTGGTCTTTTCGATACGTTGCTCCCCCCCATTTGAGGTCTACAATTGCTTTTTCATAGTCATTTCCCTTTTTTCGTTTCAAGACCAGATCTACAATTCCTTTTAATTCTTGTTGAGCTACTTTACCACTAATCGGCAACTCTGTATCGACAATCGTCCAACCATTTTCTTGAATAGCAAAAACCAACGCCCAAGCTGCTTGTTTAATTTTGTTGGTCAAGCCAATCCGCTCTGCCTCCTGTCCATACATCAACAATACAGCGCCTTCTCGCTCAAATAACACTAAAATATATTCTTCGACCCAAGCCTGTACTTGCTCTTTTGTCCAGTTCTCTGTAGAAGCTTTCATCGCATTAAATAAACCTTCAAAAACATTGTGTGCTATATTTCCTTTCAAAACACGGTCTTTAACCACACTCAACATCGAGGACTTTTTAAACTTCACCTGATACCGAAACAGCCATTGATAAGGGTAATACAGCAAGGAGTTGATGCTAGAAAAAGACTCCGTTTCACTCTGCTGAACATTTTTTTCTTTAGGAATATAAAAATAAGGCTTCGGTTGCCCTAAAACATTGGGCAGCAAAGACATAAACGTAGGCAACGTATAATATTGTTCCAAGAATTGAATATTCTCCTGTGTATCCAAATTCACGCTAATGCGCTTCAAATCATCTTCCCCCAAAGCCGCACAAAGGTCCCCCCAAAGCGGATGTGCCAATTGCTCTTTCCCTTCAATGTATTCTGGAATGACCAAAACCAAGCGTTTTTGGGTTCTCAAAATAGCTTGCATCCGTTGCCAAAGCAAGCGACGATTTTCCTCGGAAGGAGTTTCAACCGAAACATCAATCGCTTCCAAATAAGCCCGTTCTTTTGTGTACCAACGCGCAAAACCTGTTTCCCGCTCCACATCGACAAAATTCCACCAAAATACTTCGTCAGTAGGTCTCACAATCGCACTTCCCTTATAAACATAAGGTATATGCCCGATTTCTTCCGAACGAAACCGAATCGCTGCTGGCTCATTAATCGTTCGCACCAAACGCTCCAATCTAAGGTTCGATAAATTGGTGTCATTCTCTGGCAAGGCTTCCAATACTTGCACAATATTGTTCGACTGAATCCTCAAACCTTCCAAGGCAGGAAGACCATTTTGTAAATTTTCTTTTTTAAATTCAATACCCTGAATTTCATTGTGTGGCGTACTAGGACTATCCAACTTTTTTTGAAAATTTTCAATTTTCTTTTTATCCTCGTCTTCTTTTTTTCTAGCCCAAATAGAAACATACCGATACAAGTCAATCACCTCTAATTTAGGAACAGACTTTGCCGTATCGTATCGTTTTCTTTTGAACCAAAAATTATATTCTTCTTGAGCTTTGTCTCTTTCTTCTTCTAGACTTGCTTTACTTTCAGGTTGTTCTTTTATTTTTTCATCGTAATAATCAAAAAAGTGGCGCACCATTGCATTCCAAGCACCGCTAAACAAACCTGGCTTTTGAGCCATGACCTTTGCAATGCCTCTTGCCAAAACAGGGTGAATGGGCGTATTGGGCAGCGAAACAAACTCTAATATTTTATAGGGATTAATAGGTCGCCACAAAAAGGTACTGACTAGTTTTAAAATCTGTAAGGTTGGTCGTGCAATAGAAGCCGACAAAATGCCCAAACTGGGCAAGCCTTCTTCTACCAAGGTATTGTCCAAAGCTCGATTTTTATCAGGAATCAAACAAACAGGGCGATAGCTCGGATTTTCGACAAAGACCTTTGCTAAATATTCCGCTGCATAGGTTTCTCGTTTTGCTCGAATGATAATTAAAGAACCATCTGCTTTTACTTGGTGTCGATCATCAGGCTCTTTCAACAAAGCTTTTTGAAAATTTTGCAAATCGCCTACTTCTCCTGCTATTGGATATTGCAATTCAATTAAATCAATGCCTATATTCTGTAAGGTTCCGAACAACTCTTGTAAATGTGGAGGCAATCTATTTAAAGGTTCATTTAAGTAGATTTTTTGTAGTGGCAAAGGCAATAAACTAACAAAATGCAAAACCCGACGAAAGCGTTCTGCAAAGCCATCAAACAAGGGCGTTGGTTCCTCGTTGTGTACCAGCGTTTCTATTTCTGCCAAAGTTTTTAGCCGAGTAGGCATAGCAGCCTTATACTTAAAATCCCAACCATTAATCAACAGTTCGTCTCTACGTTGCAACAAGGCAATGGCCGTTGCCATGCTATCTGCGCCAAAGGAAGCTTCATAAAATGCTTTGGGATGCAATTTAAGATGAACCGTTAAGATTTGGCGATATTGCTCAAACCTCAAATAATCGTGTCGTTCGGGATAACTGATTCCTAAATGCTTTTCCAAATAAGTAATCAAGCTATTGCTGTTACAACACAAATCTACCTCTTCTGGTATTTTAATATATTCCGGAAAGGTTCGCTCTTCTATTTCTAATCCAAATTGTATAATCATGTTGAATGTTTCCTCTAATCTCCCAAAAATTATGACCCTTCTCTCTATATTTGAGAAGAATTAATTGCACAAGATTGATGAAGGTAAACAATCCTTTTTCATTCTCCAATCAAGTGCTTATTTTTAGCATTTTTTAGCCAATAGTTAAAGGCGCACCCCTCCTTAGATGCGCCATTTTTAACAAGATTAATTAATAGGTGATTTTATAAAAAATAGGTTTAAAGATACTTCACAAAGATCAAAGTAGCACGAAAAATTAACTCTGCTCAACAAGCTTTATTCCTATTTCCTTAATTAAGAACACTTTTTATTGTAAAATCCAATGGGCATTACTTCAGTTTCAATTTGCTGAAACATTTCGTCCTTTAGGTATTTAAACTCATCTATGTTTACAATATTTTCGTTCTTTAGCCAATCTAGATTATCCATTTTTTTATCGTAGCAATCTACGCAATCCCAATATTTTTCAACCAAAAAAATTTTGCGTTGTTCTAATAATTCTGTAATAAATTTATCTGCTTGTCTCTTATAGCTTCTATCTCTAAAAAAACCAATCGAACCATTTTCTAGGGTATCTAAATACAAGATTTCTTGTGCATTTTTATAGACAATATAAAATAGTCCACTAGACAGAAACACGCCCAATATTGGAGCTAAAACACTTGTTACGGTTCCTATTCCGTATCCTATCAAATTTAGGCTGGACAACCAAAACAAAACAGAAGCGGCTATAAACAATACATAATTCGGTTGTCGCTTTATTCGTCGCTCCCCAATAATATCTTCATACCTCAATTCTACCGCATAACCACTCAATAAACCCATTTCTTTAAAATGCAGAATACCATCCTCTAGTCTAAATTCTTTTTCTTTCCAAAGTCTTTTTTGAACCATCTTCCGATTTTCCATTGTCAACATTTTATTTGTAATAAAAAAGGATTTCATACCTCAAACAGCCTAACAAAAACATTCTTATTATAAAACATAAAAACTACTCTTGTATACCCTTCACTACCAA
>CACVAQ010000207.1 GCA_902727865.1 uncultured Aureispira sp.
TTTAATTTTGAATGCGACCTTTATTGTTTTATAATTTTTTGTACCGCAGATTTTTCACCATCATTGACCGACAAATAATAGATGCCAGCAGGAAACGCAGTTAAATTTATTTTTGCGGTCGAAGTGTTTATTTTTTTAGAAATCAAGGTTCGCCCTAAATTATCAAAAAGAAGTATAGAAATTTCCTTATCCGTTTCTCTATCCATATGAATCCACGCCCTTGTAGGATTAGGATAAACCCTTATGTGCATCTGCTCTTCGATGACTTTATCAATAGAAATTGTTAAAAAATGTTCATTAATCGTATGCCAGCTTGTATTGGTAATAATAGGAGCATTAAAATCAAAAAATATAGCGGCTGAATTTTCGATAATGGTATTGTTTGCCAGATTAGGTCTTTGATTGACTTTGAATTTTATAAAGCCATGACTTAGCGGCTCATTTGTGTTGCTGTCGGCTAACATAATGTTGTTAAACGTCCACTCCAACACTCTTGCGTCATACATTCTAAAATTATAAGCATGGCTAGAAACGCCAGATTGAACAGAAGAAATATCAAAATCTGTTGATAATGTATCTCGAATAGTTACATTAAATGCGGTGTCTGTTCCTGTGTTCTGAAAGTTAATAAGATATTCAATGGCTTGATTTGGTAGAATGTCCTGTGTTGCTCCAAGGCCTATTGGATAGCCCGTTTTGTCATTCGGGTCGTAACTTCCTCTTACTAAGCCACAAAAAATATCAACAAAAGGATCAAAATCATTTTGAGATAAAATATTGACTAAATCGGAGGTCCAATTTGCGGTATTACCACATAACTCTATCGTAGAAGATGGCTGAGAATTCCCATAATGTAATGGGTGCTGATCCACTTCCAAACGATGGGTGCGACCATCGCTAGGAAATATAAAACAAGCCGTATCTCCTCGATTTAATTGGATTGAATCCATCCATAAATATTCCCCGTCAATATACAAGCGCACTTGTGAGAAACAGCTCATGTGACCATCGCCTATATTCAAAATGGCAAATTTTATCGTATCATTCTTACAAGTAGGTTGAATGACTAAGTGAGAACCGTCATAAGCCGTCAAGCAAGGAGTAATACCATTTGAAAAAGGAGCAATCAATGAATCTAAGCGACAAGAATCGACTGGATACAGTGCCGTATTCATACATAGTGTTTGTCCTAAAATAGCATTGGCACTCAAGGAACAACTGAATGAAAACGTGACACATACACCGGGGTTAAGCCTGCCTGTTGTGACACGGTACCGATTATTTCCTAAGGCACTAAAAGGCATTGATGCCGTGTCTACGGTTAAGAGGGAATCTAATTCGACAATCACGTAGCTATTGTTTAAGGAATTGCTTGCTTCTGCTTCATTACAAACTTGAACATAAACTCTTTGGTTTGAAAATCCTGGTCGCAAAAAAGGAGCATGCATTGAAACGTTTGGATCTGAACAGGATTGAGTCGAAGTGAATCCAAAAGAAGGACCTGTCGTTATTGAATCTGGATTAACGACTGTAAAGCTTTGTGTCAAAGGACAGCTTGATACCCAATTATGGAGGCTACTATCTGCCGTAATGGTATAATTGCCCGCAGGAAGGGAATCGACCTGCCAAAAACCATTGCTATTTGTTGTCGTAACAATATTACCAGGTTGAATGATAAATAATTTATTTGCTAAACCAATCTCATTATTTTCTTGAAAACAGTTTTGATTAAAATCTTGATACGCTTTTCCAACAACGCCTTTTTGGCTTAATTTCTGGATAAATAGATCCAAAATTCCAATTGGATTCAAATTATAAACCCCTGAAGTAGGGTCAAAATCTGTCGAGCCTCTGAATTCTCCTGTTGTGTATATATTCCCTTTTTTATCTAAGGATATCGAATGTCCTACATCCAAGCTTGAACTTCCCATACTACTAGCCCAACAGAAAGCACCTAAGGCGTTTAACTTAACAATAAATACATCCATTAATGCCCCAGAAGTGGTCAGGTTATGCACTCCTACATTCGGATCAAAATCCACCGTTCCTGTAAAATTGCCTGTACAATAGACATTTTCATATTTATCCAAGCTTATCGACCGACCGATCTCATTCCCCGTGCCGCCAATACTTTTAGCCCAAACCAGATTGCCACTAGAATCTAATTTTTGAATAAATAGATCGTCTGCTCCATTGGAGAATAAGTAACTCGTTCCTGCATTCGGGTCAAAATCCACATAGCCTTCAAAAAAACCTGTAATATATATATTACTAGATGGGCCGACAACAATCGAATAGCCTTCATCTTTTGTCAGGCCACCAATTTTTTTAGCCCACACAAAATTGCCATTAAAATCTAATTTTTGTACATAGATATCATAATCATTCGAGCTTGCTGTTAAGTTACTAATTCCAGGCCCTGGGTCAAAATCTACCGTTCCTGAAAAACGCCCTGTGCTGTACACATTACCGCTGCTGTCAATGTCTAGAGAATAGCCCACATCATGGCTATGCCCTATGATTGCTTTAGCCCAAACTAGATTACCTTGCGGGCTTAGTTTTTGGATGTATGCGTTCCAGCTATCAGAAGCGTCTGCATTTAAGTACTCCGTTCCTGCGTTAGGATCAAAATCTACCGAGCTTGAATAGAGCCCCGTCGTATACACGTATCCTTGTCGATCAACTTTGATCGAAAATCCTTTATCTGGACTGCTATTTCCCATCCTTTTAGCCCACACTAAATTACCTTGCGGGCTCAGTTTTTGGATAAAAATATCAAACCCACCTGCACTACTTAAGTTACTGACACCACTATTGGGATCAAAGTCTATTCTGGTATCAAAATACCCTGTCGTATAGACATAGCCCCATTGATCTACGGCAATTGATTCTCCCGAACTAACATTGACCGATCCGCCCATGTTCTTAGCCCAAATAAAGTCTCCCTGAGGGCTTAATTTTTGGATAAAAATATCAGACGCTCCTTGAGCTGTTAAAGGATAGGTGTCACTACTTGGATCAAAATCTACCGTTCCTTCAAATTGGCCCGTTATGTAAACATTCCCCAAAAGATCATTCGTTATTCCTTGACCGATACAAACATCTCCTTGACTCCCCATATTTTTGGCCCACTCTAGCGCCACCTGAGCATTCGCAAGGTTACCGAACAAGAGTATGATTAGGACAATAAACAGTTGAGTTTTTTTTAGCGTATTCGAATACTTGTTTATTAGTGGGTACATTTCATGTGTTTTTTGAAGGTTGTAATAATTTGCTGTGTACATTAGGCAACCATATTCGTTTGGGATAAACCGCAAGGACTAGCGGCTCTATTCCAAGTAAATCAACGCTCATCTGCTTTAAAAGCGCCCCGTCTATGTAAAATCCATTGAGCCTCATCAAGCGGAGAAACACCTTTGTAAGCTCTTATTTTGTCCTCTGTTGTCGTCGTTTTTTGATAACCATCCAAGGTTAATTTAAGTCGCCCTTTTCCAGAAGTCCTTGCATTAAACTTTATCGCATAATTCATAGCAGTCGCAACAGGAACCCTTCCTCGCAGGATGAAAAAATCGTGCTCAAAAACAGGCGCATCTATTTGCGCTTTCATCTGGTTCAAATCCCCAGAAACAGGTCCTAATACCTCCTGCTTCGCCTTGATTTCAAAGGCATACATGGGTTCTAAAAGATCGGTCCCCGCATTCTTTAAGCCTCTGAGTATCCCCATTGGAGTTGCCAATAAAAAATCCCCAGGATTTGAATGCACCGTATGTTCGGAACCCTCTATCAGCGTAATCGACAAATCCGTGACTTCATAACCATGAATGCCTTGTTTCAAAGACCAAGGAATGGCTCGCTTGACCTCATTAATATACTTGTTGCTAATCTCACTCGTTCTTACCTTAGAAGTAAATGCAATACCGCTACCGAGTGGTGCAGGTTCTATCAGAAAAGTCATAATGGCCCAACAAGGCTTTGGCATCCAGTAACGCACATAACCTTCGGCAGATTTAGAAGGCGTTTCTTTATAAATCACTTTAGGTTGTTGAAATGTTGCGTCAATCGCCCACCGTTGAGCTAGATTTTCTTTCAGAACTTCTATTTGAATAGGCCCTAATATTTTTAGGTGAAACTCTTTTTCTTCCTTAAACCATTTAAAATCTAATATAGGATCTTCAATATGAAGAATTTCTAAAGCCTCGCCCAGTTTTTGGTATTCCTTTTCGTTCTTTGCAACGACTTCCACGCCAAGGACAGCCGTACTCTTGTTCGAATATTGATGCTTCAACTTTTCTGCACCTAAAACATCGCCAGAAAGTATGATCTCAGAAGTGGTAATAAGGCCTATTTCGCCAGGATGCAATTCAGACACTTGAACGAACTCGCCCAACTGCGGTTTAAATATTTGGTTGATTTTAATGTCCTTATCCAGCTGTTGAGACCAAATGAGGTCTTTGCTTTTTAACAGCCCTCCGTATGATTTTATATAGGCTAACCTTCCCTTTTTTTCATGGAAGGTTACTTTGAACACTTTTGCCGCAGTAGTCGGGTAATAACTTTTGGGCTGAGGAATTAAGGTGGAAATACTGTTCAACAAGTCTTCTATACCCAAGCCTAATTTCGCACTACCAAAGAGCGCGCCATATAAAGCCCCCGTTTTTATCTGCTCTTTTCCTTTCTCTAAAATGGATTTTAAATCCGACACCGCTCCTTCTAAATAATCCAAAAGAAAGCCTTCGTCACATTCTGCTAAATGCTCCAATGATTGATCTATAATCCTTGAATTTATGTGCTCCTCGCAATTTGTAAACGAGATCAATTTTGCTTCATCTGGATCAGATAGATCGGGATAATTCAAGGCAAAAAGCTTTGCGCCTAAGTCTCGTTCAAAATCTAAAAACACTTCCTCTACATCGACGCCATCCCGATCTATTTTATTAAAAAAAATAAGGACGGGTAGTTTTCGCTCCCGCAAACGCTCCCACAAGTTAAGCGTATGCGCCTGAATCCCTTCTCTTGCAGAAACTACTAGAATTACGCCATCCAAGATCGAAAGTGACCGATCCACTTCCGCAGCAAAATCAATATGTCCTGGGGTATCGACCAACTGGAACAAGCGATTCTCCCAAGAAAAATTAACGGCTGATGCTTGGATAGAAATGCCTCTATTTCTTTCCATACTTAAGCCATCCGTAATCGTCGACCCTTTGTCGACACTACCTAATGCTTTCGTTGCTCCTGAATGATGCAACAAACACTCCGTTATCGAGGTTTTTCCTGCATCTACATGGGCTAAAATTCCGATGGTTAAAATTGTTTTATTGGGCATATTTCAATTGGACTGCATATGAGTTTGCTAGAGTTGTTGCATTGTACTAAGGTGGAAGATTAAAGATAAAAAAAAGTCGTAGAAAATGCGAACGGACTCGCTCAAAAGCGCATCAATGCAAAAGATTAAGCGTTCTTTTTATTCGTTCTTTGGCAAAATTTGCATTCATAAGACAAGGTAAGCCTTGAGCTCAACTATTTTTAAAGTTGGGAAACAGGTCCAAAGAAG
>CACVAQ010000208.1 GCA_902727865.1 uncultured Aureispira sp.
CCTTAGAAACTAGCCCTACTAAATTAAGTGAATTTTGACTAGAGAACCAGCCCAATAGATGGTTATTCTATCGCCGTATCTATCTTCCCCCCAAATAAAAATAAAACTAATGCAAGCACTATTATTGTTATTGTCGGTATTGCCAGGTTTACTGATTGTGCTATACATTTATTGGCGGGACAGGCACGATAGAGAACCTATTCTTTATCTAACAATATGTTTTGTTTTTGGGATGATGAGTACTTATCCTGCGATGAAAATGGAAGAATTTGGGATGCGAGATTTAGGCATTTATAATGCGATTAATGCCCCCTTTATGACCTTCACCTTTACCTTTGCTGTGGTTGCTTTTAGCGAAGAGTTTGTCAAGTATATTTTCTTGCGATACTATATTTTTCCAAAAGATGACTTTGATGAACCAATGGATGGCATTGTCTACTCTGTTATGATTAGCATGGGTTTTGCGACACTAGAAAATATTTTGTACGTTGTTGTTCGGGCAGATACGATTGAATTGGCTTTTCAAATTGGCTTGTTGAGAATGATAACCGCAGTGCCTGGGCATGCCGTTTTTGCAATATTAATGGGGTATTTTGTCGGCTTAGCCAAGTTTTCAAAAGAGAAGGGAAGTCTATATCTAATCATTGGTTTGGTCGGTGCAATTTTGTTGCATGGAACCTACGACTTTTTCATTTTTATGCAAATGAAAGAGTTTTTGGTCTGGTTTACCTTGATTTTTGGCATTTTGGCGTCCTCGGTTTTCATTCGGAGACATTCCGATAATTCACCTTATGCTAATGGAAATAGTATGGAAATTGATCTGGATGCTTTTGAGGACGAATATGGCTCCAAGTCCATTGAGGAAAGAGACGACGGGTATTAAGTGCTTAGCCTTAGAACGAGCCTATTGCTATTTGATTTTCTAATCTAAAGTTAATCTAAAGCTAAAAAGAAGCTTTTAAGAGACGTTTTTAAGTATAAAACAAGGCATAAGATTTGCTTTGTAAGTAGTGGGGGAGCGTCGGGACTATTGTATTGCCGCTCAAACGCTACGCTATCCCTTCTAAGATGACTCCGTTTTTGTCTGTTTTTTATAAAAAAAACTAAAAGATCTCTTTATATATGAACCGTAGAAATTTCATTAAACTATCTTCAGCAGCCTTGAGCTCTACTTTAATAACCAAGCCTTTAGACTTATTAGGAATGCCAATGAATACGCCTGATTTTACAAAAGCTGATTTTGGACCCGATTTTAAATGGGGAATTGCTGCTTCTGCGTATCAAATCGAAGGGGCTTGGAATGAGGAGGGCAAAGGTCCTTCTATCTGGGACACGTTTACACACAACAAGCCGCATAAGATTAAAAATAGGCACAATTCAGATCGCTCGTATGATTTTTATCATAATTATAAAGAAGACATTGCGCTCATCAAAAAACTAAATTTTGAAACCTTTCGATTTTCCTTTTCTTGGTCTCGAATTTTTCCAGAAGGAATTGGACGAGTCAACCAAAAAGGAATTGATTTTTATCATAGAGTCATTGATCGTTGTTTGGAACTAGGCGTAGAACCTTGGGCCTTGATGTATCATTTTGATTTGCCACAAGCCCTAGAAGACAAAGGCGGTTGGGCGAACCGAGACGTCGTCAATTGGTTTGACGAATATACGCATAAGGTAACCACAGAATATGGCGACAAAGTAAAAACGTGGTTTGGGCAAAATGAGCCCATTGGCTTTACCTTGGGCGGATATTTAGCGATGTACCATGCGCCAGGTTATTTTGCACCTCAGAAGTTTCTAAAAGCCATTCATCATGCCTTGATGTGTCAAGCTTCTTCGGGACGCATTATGCGAGAAAATGTAAAAGATGGACAAATTGGAGCGGCACTTTCTTGCGCTTATGTAAGCCCCAAGAATCAGCAAAAACGACATGTCGAAGCTGCCCATCGAATGGACATTATCTTAAATCGTTTGTGTTTGGAACCTCATTTAGGAATGGGCTATCCGACAGAACGCTTTCCATTTTTGGATAAAATACACCGCTATGTAAAAGAAGGCGATTTGGAAAAGTTGAAATTTGATTTTGACTTTATTGGCTTGCAAAACTATACGCAATTTGTGGCTCGACATGCAATGTTGCCTTGTGTTTGGGCATTTGAGCAAAAGCCACAAAATAGAGGCATTCCGCCCGAAATGATTACCGATATGGGTTGGGAAGTTTGCCCAGAGGGCTTGTACAAAATTATCAAACAATATGCTGCCTACGAAAATTTACCTCCGATTATGATTACAGAAAATGGCTGTGCCATGCCCGATAAGGTAGAGGACGGCAAAGTACACGACCCCCGAAGAGTGGAATTTTATAAAAGCTACCTCCAGCAGGTTCTAAAAGCCAAAAATGAGGGCATTGATATTAGAGGCTATTTTGCTTGGACGATTATGGATAATTTTGAATGGGCAGAAGGCTTTGATCCTAGATTTGGCTTAGTCCACGTCGATTTTGAAACTCAAAAACGGACGATTAAAGATTCGGGGCTTTGGTTTCAGGAGTTTTTAGGGCAGTAAGTCGCAAAAATAAAAGGAAGGGAGTACTTGTTTAGCGGCATTGTCTTAATAAAAAAAGACTTTTTTCTTTTTCATGACAGTAGGCTTTGGAGACGTGAACTTTAAGTAGGAAGTCGTTGACTTATAGTCTTTTTGTTAGGAATTAGAACATGCGACTTATCACGAAAATAGTCAAGCCTAATCCATTTTTTATAGGCTGACAAAAGGGGCAAACAACTTAAAAAAATAAGGCCGCCAGAACATATTGTTCTGGCAGCCTTATTTTTTATTGATTATAGCTTGTCTTATTTGTCTATGTCAGAAGAGGTTTAGTTCGCTTTTTCAGATAAGAAGGTCAAACGCACTAGAGAAATTTCTTCAATTGAAATATCGTCTTCTTCCAGTATATTTAGAGCTTCATCCAAGGAATCCGATTTAGCAGTCATAAAGTAATCAATGATTTCATCAAAGATTTCTTCATCAAGCATTTCCTCTGTATAATAGCTAATATCTAGTTTTGTTCCAGAATTAACAATCATATACATTTCGTGCAGCAAGTCTTCCATAGACAAGCCTAAACTTTCTGCAATATCCTCAAACGGTATCTTTTTATCAATACTTTGAATGATCATCACCTTGTTCTTAGACTTTTTGGCAACCGACTTAATGACAAAATCGACTGGACGTACGATGTCATTTTCTTCTACGTATTTTTTAATAGCCTTGATAAACTCAGCACCATAACGCCTTGCTTTTCCTTGACTAACACCAGAAAGGTTTTTCATTTCTTCAATAGAAAGTGGATAGCGAGTAGCCATCTCTTGGATCGAAGGTTCTTGGAAAACGACAAAAGGAGGCACGTCTTTTTGTTGCGCTACTTTCTTACGAACCGCCATTAAAACTTTAAACAAAACTTTGTCTAAAACAGAAATGTTAGCTTCTGCCGCTGCGGCCACTTCTTCTTCCGCTTCCTTAATGAAATCATGGTTCAAGGCAACTTTGAAAGAGGTCGGATTTTCTATAAAAGCCCTACCATTGACCGTTAGTTTAATAATGCCATAGGTTTCAATGTCCTTAACCAATAAATTATTTAACAGTGCTTGTCTTAAAATAGAGTTCCAATAATGGGCATCCTTATCTTTTCCATGACCAAAAAGAGACAACTTGTCGTATTTAAAGTCTAGGATATTCTTTGTTTTATTGGCAACAATAAAATCTACAATTTCTTTGATGTGGCAATTTTCCAAAAGCTGTTCCGCTGATTTTAAAGCCAACTGTACATCTTGTTTCGCTTCAACTGTTTCACGAGGATACTTACAATTGTCACACATTTTGTCTTTGCTACAATTCGTATCGGTGTATTCTTCTCCAAAGTAATGCAATAAAAAGCGACGTCTACAAGAAGGCGTTTCAGAATAAGCAATAATTTCAGAAAGCAACTGACTACCCATTTCTCGTTCCGCAACAGGCTTGTCCCTTAAGAACTTTTCTAGCCTCAAAATGTCTTTGTGAGAATAATAAGCAACACATTTTCCTTCCAAGCCATCCCGTCCAGCACGGCCAGTTTCTTGATAATAATTTTCAATACTTTTAGGAATATCATAATGGACAACAAAACGAACATCAGGTTTGTCAATCCCCATTCCAAAGGCAATGGTAGCACAAATGACATCAATGTTTTCCATCAAAAAATCATCCTGTGTATCGCTTCTTACTTTAGCGTCCAAGCCAGCATGATAAGGTGCGGCACGAACATCATTGACCTTTAGTAGTTTTGCAATTTCTTCTGTTGCTTTTCTACTTTGAACATAAATAATTCCAGATTTGCCATCCATACTTTTGACAAATTGGACAATATTTTTCAGAACATCTTCTTTTTTTGCTTTGGGTCGAACCTCATAATACAAATTGTCTCGATTAAACGAAGAGACAAATTCATTATGGTTCACCATTTTCAACGTTTTGACGATATCTAAGCGCACTTTTGGTGTTGCCGTTGCCGTCAAAGCAATGATTGGAATTTGTTTTTCCATGGTTTCAATCATAGAACGAATTCGACGGTATTCTGGACGAAAATCATGTCCCCACTCCGAAATACAATGCGCCTCATCAATTGCAATAAATGAAATATTCGTATTCGCAAAGAACGTCAAGTTCTCTTCTTTTGTCAACGTCTCTGGTGCAACATAGAGTAGCTTTGTACGGCCATCTGTAATGTCCTTTTTTACCGCTTTAATTTGGGTACGTGTCAGAGAGGAGTTCAAAAAATGGGCGACAGAATCTGAATCTGCGAACGAGCGAATAGAATCCACTTGGTTTTTCATTAATGCAATCAATGGAGAAATAACCAATGCCGTTCCGCCCACCATTAAGGCTGGAAGTTGATAACATAAAGATTTTCCACCACCAGTAGGCATAATAACAAACGTATCATTTCCACCCAAAATACTTTCAATAACTTCTTCTTGTCTACCTTTGAATTTACTGAAACCAAAGAATTTTTTCAGTGAATCATGTAAACTTATATTTTCTGTTTCCATACTCGAAAAGAGTTTCTTATTTTTTTTTCTCTGTAAGGAGAAGATAATCTATACAATAAATATATAGAAAAAATGTTTGAAATGTTAGAGCGGGGAGTTTTGATTCATAACATTTTTTTTAGCCAAACTTGGTTATTGAAAGTACAAAAAAATAAAAACAATTCCAAAATTAAATGTATAAATTTCAACTTAATAAATAGCTAAGAAAACTAGCCTCAAATTACTTTGTAGACTCAGTTTAAATGATACGGACAAGCTTTGTATAACAAACATTTTTGCGTTTAAAAATCATTGATTTCATATCAAAAATTATTCCTACCTTTTTACTTCGGGCACATTATGATTTTTATTTATAAAATTGAGTATAGAGCAAAACCAATAAAGCACCTCGTATAGAATTTGGTTGTGTTAACCGCATCAAATTATTAGAGCAAGATTATTTCTTGAAGCGTTTATATTTTTTATCTTA
>CACVAQ010000209.1:0-1276 GCA_902727865.1 uncultured Aureispira sp.
AATGCTCCTTGTACTATAAAGCATTCAAAATTCAACATTAAGCATTCAAAATTAAGAATAGGTTGAGACGCAAATTTTGGTATTTTATCGACAATATCAATTTTCTGCGTAACATCAGTTAATAAATATCTACTGGTGTAGATGCACAGAATTTAAGAATAGTTGTATCGTTCGTGTGTTAAGGATACCTAAAATACAAAATAAGAATGAAAAAGACCAATGCAATACGATTATTGCAACAGAAAAAAATAAACTTTGAGGCCGTTCATTATGAATATGATAGCGAGCATCTAAACGTAGGTAAAATAGCGAAAGACAATGATTTAGTCTTGGAGCAGGTGTATAAAACCCTAGTTCTGGAAGGTGATAAAACGGGTGTAATCGTGGCTTTAGTAGCAGGCGATCAGAGTTTGTCTCTCAAAAAAATGGCTACGATTAGCAAGAACAAAAAAGTAGCGATGCTTGCGGTTAAAGATTTGCAAAAGCATACGGGCTATATTCGAGGCGGCTGTTCTCCAATTGGAATGAAAAAACAATATCCAGTTTATATTTCAGAAGAAGCAAAAGACTTAGAAAAATTGTATATTAATGCAGGAACTAGAGGCATCTTAGTGGGCCTTGTTCCTAGCGATTTACAGGATTTAGCGCAAGGAGAATGGGCTGAAATTGTTTAATGGATTTTGAATAGATCAGATGAGTAAATTAGTAGACTTTTTTAATCGCTTTCCCTTCTTGAAAGCTGCCGATATTGCTGAGATAGAGAAAATTGCTGTGAAAAGAACCTATAAAGCAGGAGAGGAGTTTATCCAGTTGGGAGCGACTCGAAAGAAAATAGGCATTATTGAAACGGGATTAATTAGAGGGTACAGCATTAAAACGTCGGGAGAGGAAGTCTCGGTTATTTTTGCGAAAGAAGGGGAGATCGCTTCGACACACGAGCTTATTTTTTACAATCAGCCCAGTCGGCAAATTGTAGAATTTTTAGAGCCAACAACGATGCTAGTATTTGATTATCGAGATATTGAACGCCTTGCGGTCGATAATCCTAGGGTAGAACAAATGCGGAACCAATTCATTCAGGACTTCTTGGTGAAGGTGCTGCATCGCTTAGAAACATTTTTAATCTATACGCCAGAAGAACGCTATCTTTGGCTAATCAAGGAAGAGCCTAGTTTGATGCAACGGGTTCAGCAAAAGCACTTAGCCTCTTTCTTAGGCATAACGCCCGTTTCTTTATCTCGTTTGCGTTCAAGAATGAGCAAAAAATAAGTCTAGG
>CACVAQ010000209.1:1376-5549 GCA_902727865.1 uncultured Aureispira sp.
AAACGTCTAAAAGCGCAGCCTATAAAGTCTAATAGAATAGATTTAAGCTTCTTCTTCTTCTGGAGACATCATTTTGTATACAAATCCAGCTAAAAGAGCGCCAACGATAGGTGCAACCCAGAATAACCATAATTGAGGTATTGCCCAATCTCCAGCAAATAATGCTTGACTAGTACTTCTTGCAGGATTTACAGAGGTGTTGGTCACAGGAATACTGATTAAGTGAATTAAGGTTAATCCAAGTCCAATCGCTAAACCCGCAAAACCTTTAGGTGCTTTAGAATGTGTTGCTCCTAAAATTATAATTAGAAACATAAAGGTCATTGTGATTTCTGTTACAAGTGCAGCAACCATGCTATAATTCCCTGGGGAATGCGCTCCGTAGCCATTGGCTGCGAATCCACCCATTTCAAAACCAGGTTTTCCGCTCGCAATAAGATACAAAATAGAAGCGCCAGCAATACCACCCAATACTTGGGCAACAATATAAGGCAACAGTTCTTTTTTATCAAAACGTCCTCCCGCCCAAAGTCCAAGTGAAACCGCTGGGTTTAAATGACAACCAGAAATGTGTCCTATAGCGTAGGCCATAGAAACAACTGTTAATCCAAAGGCAATTGCGACACCAACAAAACCAATTCCTAATTCTGGGTATGCCGCAGCTAAGACAGCACTTCCACATCCACCTAATACTAACCAAGAGGTTCCAATAAATTCGGCAACTAATTTTTTCATAATTTTTTTTTTAATGAATAAGTGATTTTCAGTAAAAAGGGAAGGGGGCTGTAATATAGATATTTTGACTATTAATAAGAACCTTTAAAAGGTTAATTTTTTATGTGCAGGACTTTCGTTATAAGATTTAGGATTCGTTAAGTAGGTTTTACAAGGGCTAAAGGGGTGTTTTTTATGTTTTTTTAATTCCAACTGGTCGGATTTTTATTTTAAAAAGCGCTGTATATTGTTATTAATGGCGGGTTTTGTTGTGTTTTTTTATTTTAAAAAAAGATAATTGCCTAAAATAATCTTTTTTAATCGCTCTAAATTCTTGCATCTTTAAGTTGTGAAGAAAGTTAAAAGGAGAATAGCCAAGGTTGAGCAAGTGCGGTGCAGTACATTTTTTTTTTTGATAAAAAAGCAACTTCCAATAGGGGGCGTGAAAAAAAGAAACGACATCTAATCAAATACAGACACCAAAGTCCCTATGGTATTCTTTAGTTTGCACTAGTCTCGTTCGGTCGGGACATAAAAAAAACTAGCACTGCTGTCAGTGCTAGTTTTTTTATGTCAAAATTTGTCTTACTCCTTTACGATAGGATTTAGAACGTGAATTTTAAACTAACATTCCAAGTACGCCCGAAGCCATAAAAACCTCTAGCATTTTGAAGTAAGGTATTATAATCCGTATTAGGATCATAGTTGTTGTCTGCTTCTGCAATGTATTTGGTATCCAAAACATTATTCATATTAAAGCGTAGTTTCAAACCAATTTTTTTGATTTTGATTTTATAACTAACCCCTAAGTCCAACAAACCATACGATGGTAATTTTAAAGCTTGAACACCAATTTGGTTCACGTTCGTTTGTCTAGAAGGATCAAAGTCCGCATATAAATCCCAACAGTGCCAGTAATCAGCATCAAGACTTAGCCCAAATGCAAAGTTATATTCAGCACCGAAACCAAGCGTTGTTTGTGGAGAATCACCAACCTTTAGCCCTTCTGCATAAATTTTAAGCGTATCAATAACAACGTTATTATCATCTGCAATAGAAGCATCAACATTATTACTCCATTTCCAGTCTCCAAAAGAAACCATTCCTCTTAGATTTAAACCTTTGACAGGCGTTGCATTCACATCCAATTCAATTCCTTGGTGTATTGCATTTAAACCTGCAATGTTAGCATTCAAATCATTTCCTTGTGCATCTTGGTAACGCTTGAACAAGGCTTTGTTCATCCAACGAGTGTGGTATAGGTTTAGGTTCGCCGAAACTTTTGAATAACGAAGTCCATAGCCTAATTCTAGACCAAAAACATCTTCATTTTTGGCATCAGGATTGGCATCATTATTAAAGGTAGGAAATACAACATCAAACGTAGGGGCACGAGAGAAGTAGCCCGTGTTAACAAATACGTTGTGATTTTTGTTGATATTATAATTAGCACCTCCTTTTATGGTATACCCCAAAAAGTTGTACATCGAAGTTCTTTGATCGTCTCCTGTATATTGGAAATAATCCATTCTTTGGTAACCAGAGTTGGATAGAGCACCAGAAATGAAGGCATTTAGACCAAACGAAGACGTATACTCTGCTTGAGCAAAAACACCTTGCCAAGAAACAACACCATCATTATGATAATGAATTTTGTCCCCTTCTTGTTTTAGAGCACCCGTTTCTTTACTATCAATCGTACCATCACCATTCAAATCTACGACATCATCCTGCGCATTAACATCTCTAGAATCTAGCCAATAAGCAGCACCCATCAAATCTTCGATCTGGCGATAATGTTGCCCTCTGTAATAACGAACATCAATTCCTCCAGAAACCATGAATTGCTTAGAGAGGTTTGCCGTTAGATTAGACAATAAACCGTACCAATCGTGAGAGTTAAACGAGGCACGTTTAATCAAACCGTCATTTTCTCCTGCAACAATGCCATAAGTTGGATCGCTGTATTTACCTGTTGAAGGCAAGCCACTGATATTGTCCGTTCCTTTGTTCCAATTTACAATATCTTCTACTCTAATTTGACCATCGCTATCTCTATATCCCCAAGTTCCTTTTCCGTCAATAGAACCACGATCTCCTGTTCCTGCTCCTCTTCCGAAAGAGGCATAAGCAGAACTAGACAAGGTTAATTTGTCGTTGATAGACCAATAGTGGTTCAACGAAATTTGAGGTTTGTGGTAGAAATTCTCTCTGATATTGTATACTTCTCCATCACGGTATCCCCAGTCAGAGTTGTATTTTTGACTATAAGTAGAATCATAAGTGATTAAACTTTCTCTAGAACTACGTTGACCATGACGTTGTAGCGCACCAATAGCAGTGAAGACCAATTGGTGTTTGTCTCCAAAACCTTTTGAGATAGAGGCAAAATAAGAACCACCTTGGAATTGAGTCCCATCAACATAGCCATCTCCTCTAGTGTACGCACCAGAAAAAGTAAAAGCCCAGTCGCCTTTGATTTTACCCGTAGAAAGCGTTAAAGAGGCACGTAAATAGTTATCGTTACCATAAGCAACAGAAAACGCACCGCCAGCTTTTTGGTCGGTTGTTTTTGTAATAATATTCATCGTTCCACCGATAGAAGAAATAGCCAATCGAGAAGCACCAAGACCTCTTTGAACCTGCATGGTACGAGTCACTTCGCTCAAACCAGACCAGTTCGACCAATAAACAGCCCCGTTTTCCATATCGTTGATTGGAATACCATTAATCATAACGGCTATGTTTCTTTGGTCAAAACCACGAATGTTAATTCTAGCATCGCCAAAGCCACCACCAGATTTGGTCACGTAAACAGAAGGCGTTGCCCGCAAAATTTCAGGAAATTCTTGATTTCCCAATTTGTTCTCAATCGTTTCTGCATTGATAGAAGAAACGGCAACAGGTGTTTTGCGATCAATTGCAATCGACGCCACAACATTGATTTCTGTGATCCCTACCGAAGAAGATTTAATCATTAAGTTGCCTAGTTCTAGCGTTTCGCCAGAAACTACAGTAATTACTTTTTCAGTAGTTTCATAACCTAGATAAGAGATGACAAGCGTTTGCTCTCCTTCAGGAATGTTGCTCAACGTAAATTTACCGTCAAAGTCCGTAATGGCTCCTGTTGTCGTTGCGGTTTCTTTTAACATTACATTGGCACTGATAAGTCCTTCGTTGGTTTCTGCATCAAGCAAGGTTCCTGTGATTGTCCCTTGAGCATAAACAACAACTTGGATAAATGCCCATAAGCTGATTGTTATTAATTTTTTCATTCGTCTAATTCGTTAATTTTGTGATCTGATTAGTTGCGTTGAATTTTGCCCAAAATTACTTTTATTTAATATGGTAGCATTCTTTTATATGTTAACTTTGTGTTAAGAATTTGTTTGTAAACTATGATTACAAGTTGAATAAGAAGTTTTTATATGTTATTTTGGGGCAATGCTCCCTTGCTTA
>CACVAQ010000210.1:0-3862 GCA_902727865.1 uncultured Aureispira sp.
TTCTTTTTGTTTAAAAATAAAAAAATTACCGAACTATTATTAATAAATAATAAACTTGAATTCCTTAAATTTGATTTTTGTATCGTTTATAATTAAATACCATCCATCCAATGACTGACACCAACAACAGCCCCGCCGAAGAGCAGAATCAGAATGAACCGAAAGCAGCCGTTCCTAAAAAGAAAAGCAATTCATTTGTTCTTATTGCCTTACTTTTATTACTCCTTCTTGCGATTGGCTATTACGTTTTCTCTGATAAAAAGGCAACAAATGAGGAAATTATTACGCTAGAACAAGCCATACATCAATCTGATAGCTTGTATGACGAATTAAAAGCTGAACTGGCGAACTATAAGCAAGAAAATGAAGAATTGTATTCACAAATTGCTCGAAAGGAAGCAGAATTAGAAAGCCAATATTCTAAAATTAAGCGCTTGATTCAACAGGCAACAAAAGACAAAGCTGCTCGTCGAAAAATTGAACTCAAACTTAAAAACCTTGGTCTAGAATTGGAAAATATGCGGACCTATGTGGACGAACAAACACTTGATCTCAATGAGTTACGAGCAGAAAATCATCGATTAAAAAAGGAAAAAGAATTACTAGATAAAAAATATGCCGAAGAATTAGAAGAGCGAAAACGCCTGGCACAAGCTGGAGAAGATTTGCTAAGTACCAATGAAGCACTCAATAAAAAATTGAATACGGCCTCTGTGCTTCAGGCCATCAATATTAAAGCAAAGGGCTTGCGTCTAAAAAACAACGGGGATCGACGTGGCATCAACTCCGCCAAACGGACTGAATTTGTAGAAGTCTGTTTTGACATTGCCAAAAATGAAGTTTGTGAACCTGGTGCCAATCGTTTTTATCTTCGCTTAATTAGCCCTTCTGGTGCGGTCGTGAGTGATCCGAATAGAGGTTCTGGAAAACTTATTTTATTTGAAGCAACCGAGCCGATTAGCTATACGACAAGCAAAATTTTTGAATATGGTCCCTCTGTTAAAAATCTTTGTATGGAATGGTATGCTTATCCGAATACTCCTTTCCAATCTGGCAGATACCAAATTGAATTGTACAACAAAGGGCGTAAAGTAGGAACGTATGACTTTAATACCAAATAAAGAAACAAAGCCATATAGTATGGGCTGACAACGAACAAAAAAAGCTTTAAAAAGGAGTCCTTCGCATCCTTTTTAAAGCTTTTTTTTAGAAATCTGTCCCGTCTTGATTAAACGCTAAAATTAAAGTCCAACGCCTCCATCACCCGTACCCATCTTCGTCTCGATCTCTTCTTTAAATTCATCCATCGTCTTTTTGTTATACGATTCAGGAATAGTAAACGTCTCTGCTCCTATCTTTTGTTTTGCGACATCAACTGCCGTAATTTTAAGGACCACTCCTTGCATTTCTATTTGAAAGCTCAACGGAAAACCTTTAAAGTCTCCAAGTGTTTTTTCTAGTTGAGCAAGTGCTGTTGGGCGTAATTTTTCTGTTAAAAAAACAGTCAACTTATCGTTACTACCATCCCCTAATCCTATCTCTGCTTTGTAACAAGGGTATTTTGCTATTTTTTGTTTTTGGCTTTTAAAATACTTAACTTTTACATCATTTTTTGGAGCCTGGTTTGTTCCTCGAAGTTCCTTTAATTCCTTTAAAAAATCGCTATCTTCATCCAAAGAAACCGCTGTTTTGTCATAAACCGTAGGAATATCCATTAACATCGAAAATAGGTTCTCTGCCGTATTATTAATCAACTGAAAACTTGCCAACCCGCCTAGTATAGAAAGATCCATCTTAGAATTGTCTCCTTTTAAGTACAAGTTAATCATGGCGTTGTCAAGGACTTGAGCCGCTTCTGGCATACCTTCTATCTCAATTTTGTATTTAATAATTCCTTCGTCGAAATTTGCGGCTTTCTTTTTTTGTGCCGTGGCAGAAGTCAAAACCCCAAAACACATCATTAGTGCGAGTAGAATATTTATTACTTGTTTCATTTATATTGTCTTTTGTTTGTAATTCTTTGGCTCCCCGATTGGTCAAAGAACGTTGTTTGTTATAAATAACTACACTTCATGGACAGCTTATACCACATTTATTCGTAGTAAATTATAGGCTATTGTATTGAAGGATGCCTTAGCAAAACAAGCTATTTCATTGCTTGCTTAACGTTTTTTTTGTATTTCTTGTTTCACAGAATCTTCTAAGCCCTTGACAGTCGTCAACTCGTAATCACTAGGGACACTTAAAGAAAAAGCGCCATCACTAGGCGTTCTTGAACTTACTTTATCTGCCGTCATACGAACCGTTGTTCCTTCGAAACGGACTACAATACCAAGTGGAAAGCCCTTTAATTCACCTACTAAGTATTTAGCAAAAGGATCTCCTTTGGGCGTAATTTTATCGGTAAGGTATAAAATGATATTTGCCCCAGACTCTTTGTCTTTCATCAATACTTTTTGGCAAACATAGCCTGCAATAGTCTTTGTATCGTCTGTACGACGCATTGGATTCTTTGCCGCTTTTTCCATATTAGCACGAGCCTCGTCCAATTGATCTCTGTCTAATTTCAAGGCTTTCTTTTTCCCTAAAACATCCATCAAAGACAAGCCTTTTTTCGACTTGTGATCCACGATAGCACTCAAGGTATTTGTTCCTCCTGCAACTTTAGCAATTGCTTTGGTTCGTTCTCCTTTAAACGCAATTTCTAAAGAAGAGCCCATTGACAAAAAGGCAGCTGCGGGTATGTCACTATCTACGCTAATAGAATAACTAATATACCCATCTGAAATGGTGGCTTGTGCTTGTGCCGAAATAGCAAATAAAACGATTGTACAGATTAATATTAAGAGGCGCATAAATTTATTTTTAATTGTTTGTTAGATATTTTGGTTCTTTGACCCTTTTTGCCAGCCCATAAAAAATAACTTAGGCTTTACTATTTTTTTATAAGTAGTAAGCGAAAAGACTAATAGTCATCCACTTACGATCTCCTACTTAAAAGGTACGACCAAATACCTACTGTTATGAAAAAGAAAAAAAGTCTGCTGTGACAAAAATTAGCTCTTATAAACCAATCGTTCCACCCATATTTTGAAGCTCTTCTCCCGTCATTTTGGTGTATCCATCAGGCACCTTAGAACTAAAGATTTTTTTAGACAACCTATCTAAAAAGACATCCGTTGCTTTCACACTAAATTTCACACCTTCATAGTCCCCTTCCCATGCTAAAGGAAAGCCTTTCAAACCTGCAAATTTCATAATTGCAGTGTTTTCCAAATTACTAGGCTTGATTTGCTCCGTCACATAGATAATAATCGGATTGGGAGATTCTTCCAAAGTCATTCTAACTTCTTGGCATTTGTATCCTGCAATATCTTTATATTTTTGAATATATTCTATTTTGGGTGGTTTTTGGTTGATTACCTCCGATTCATCTGCTGACTTTTCGATAGATTCATCATCCAGTTCCATATATTGCTTCTCTCCCATCATATCCAACAACAATAAGCCCGTCTTCTTTTTGTGATCAAAACGACCATCTAATTTAACCAGTCCACTCATTACATCTCCAACAATTTTTGCATGATCTGCCGTAAAGAACAAATCAACTTTCGATCCTGTTAGAACAGCGGCCATTCCACCATCAGCAGTAACCGTATATTGTACATGCGCTTCTTCTATTATTTTAGATTTATTTTTTTGAGCAAATGTTGGTGCAGACAAGCTTAGACACAAAAGTCCTAGTGCAAAAAAATTGAAGATTGATTTCATTGTGTGTTATTTTAAGTTTAAGATCATTAGGAATAGTAAATAAATAACGTTTTTTGACAAATCGTGTAGTAATCGTTTAAACCACTTTATT
>CACVAQ010000210.1:3962-5546 GCA_902727865.1 uncultured Aureispira sp.
TTTTAAGTAGAAAGTCGTCTGTTTTCCTTTGATAATAAACGATGTTCTACTTAAAAATTATATCCCAGTTAGCCTATGGTTTCAACTCCACAGGATTAGCTACGCTGCTACTACGTGGTTACTGCGTGAGAAGAGTTGTCAAAGAACCATAAATAAAAGGAACAAGAGATGACGCTAGATTTTTGTTTAAAATATTGCTAACCATGAAAATTATTACTTATTTCCAACTGTACTGCTCTAAGATTACTCCGTTAACAAGCAGGCAGTAGCAGCGCAGCTAAATAAGCCTAGCGCCCATAAACCGAACGAAATAAGCGCACAAGCAAAGCGAGTAAACTAATCAACGGATTCGTAATTTAATATACAAAAGGAATACCACAAATACATTCTTCCCTTTTTTTTAAATATATTATCAAATCTAGCAGCCCATTGGTTTAGAGATGTGCCCAATCATCGTTTCGCCTTTTGATTCTTTTGCAACAGCATCAAGGTAAGAACTTCTTTCTAGTACGCTTAAGCAACATATAAACCGTCAATAGGTTCAAACACTTACTTATTACTTTTGCGCTTTCGTGCTGCTCGTTGTTCTTTTTTAGACTTAGGCAAACCGCCCATAGCGACTAGTTTTTTAAAGTCCTTAACCAGATCATTCGGTACCATTATAGATAAATCGTAGTGCTCAATTTTCCAAACGCCGCCCACTTTTGACAAAACGCCAGAGGCTCGACAAGTGCCCATGTCTGTGTCTAACATTTCTTCAAACCAAGCGGTTCGTTGATTCTCACTAAGGTAAATTTTTCGATTAGAAGCCGTAAATGCCCAAGCAGTATCTCGCTCAAAAGCAAATTTGGACCATTCTTTCAACTCATCTCTCAACCATCGTTCAGACGCATCTGTCCCCAAATAAACAGCATCGGTTGTCATTGCTCCAAAAAATGCCGCTCCATCTGCTGTCGCAGAAGCTTGATGCCAATCGTTCAATACCTTTTCGACCATTGCTTCATTCTGTACCGCTGTTTCTTCTGTAATGCAATTTTCTTTACGTCGAGTATCTGTAATATTCGTAATGACCCAAGTCCCTGTTGCTGATTTGCCCAAGGTAAACACATTGACACCACAGTGACTCAATTGATTTTCTACGCCCGTGAACATCGTATATTCAGTCCATACAATCGCTAAATTATCATCTTGACTGACATCATAATTCCACAAACGCTCATCATAAACATACTTCTTCGTAATCACTCGTTTCATATAAGCTAAAAACGAAGCCTTTGGTATTGCTTCAATTCTTGGCGTTCCATTATGTGTCAGTGTGGTAAAAAGCACACATTGGTCGTGCATCAGTTCGTCCAAAGAAAGCGTGTCTTGCTGCTCCATGGCTACAAAAAAAGCATCCACTACTTTTGTAATTTCTTTGTTCGCTTGTGCTTGGATAGAACTACTCAAAAGCCCTATTAAGCACATTAAAAATATACTGTGTTTCATCGCTTTGTTTATTGATTTCTAAATTTAAAACATTCCTAAGATAGATTTTTTTGATAAAAAAAATAAGTCGTAAGTCGTATTCATCTTCTGTATCCA
>CACVAQ010000211.1 GCA_902727865.1 uncultured Aureispira sp.
CTAATCCCACGAAGTATTAATTTATAGTATCTCTCTTTTTAATGCAATAATCAACACCTTACTAATAACTCAATCGCTTCTAAAACAAATAATAAGTCATCCCTGCGTTTAAAGACATTAGGACACATAATGGAACATAATACCGAGTATCGTTCTGAGCAAATAAACCTGTTCGTTCTGTCTTAAACAAACCAACATACTTAAAATCACCAATCGTTCTTAAAGCAAAAATAATTGCAATGATGCTTAGGCAAATTCCTAAATAATCAGCTGATATAAAAGAAACAAGCCCTAAAGCAGCTGCATGAACCAAGGCAAAACCTAGAAGACCGCCCGCAACCACCAAAGTTACTATTGGAGGAGGTTTTAGAAGGCCATTTCTATTTTCTAGTTTAGGGATCACTGCTTCAATTCCCCAGACGCCACCCAAAGCCCAATAAACATGAATTAGGCTAATTAGAATAAAAATCACCAAATTCAAGCTACTAAATACTATCATAATTTCATTTTTTTTATAACTTTAGGTCAAAGATACTAAAAAATATAAACTTTAGGTCAAGTCTACTAAAAAATACAACAAAGTGAAACCGAATACCATTAGTAATAATACCAAATCAAAAATCCTAGCGACCGCTTTAGACTTGTTTAATGAGCTTGGGCTAGCAAAAGTAACGCTAAGAAGCATTGCCAACAAAATGGGCATTAGCCAAGGAAACTTATGTTATCATTTTAAAAAACGAGAAGATATTTTAGAAAGCTTGTACCATCAATTGGTGGATTTGATGAATGCGGTTGTTCAGCAAGCAGGAATGAGTTTGCCTACCTTAAGCAGCTCTTTTCAATCGTCCAAAAAAATGATGCAGCATTTTTACGACTATCGTTTTTTTATGTTGGATTTTGTGCAAATTGTACGAGAAAATGAAACCATTCGCCAACACTACAAAGCTTTGAGCGTCTTGAGAAAACAACAGTTTCTAGGAATGTTTGAACTGTGGGTACACGAAGGTCTGATGCGAGGAGAAGAATTTGAAGGAGAGTTTGACAATCTGTATCTACGTTCTAGTATATTGGGTGATTTCTGGCTTTCTTCGGCTGTGATACAACAGGAATTGACGGTGAATTTAGTTGCTAAATACAATCACATTATATTTCAGAATTTGTATCCTTACCTCAGTCCAAAAGGTAAAAAACAGTTTCAAGAAATTAAAATTTAGCCCACTTTATTGGGCTTTTTGAGAGACAGTAAGGTATCCTTTTGGGGCAAAAAAAAAATGGTGCAGAAATTAAATTTTCTGCACCATTTTCAAAAAAAGCAAGTCCTAAAGATTAATTCCGCTTAGGATCTACGGTTTTAGGTTCGTTATTTTCGTAATAAACCTTAATATACTCTGCTTGATCAAAAGACGTAATCAACACCTCGGTACGTCGATTGCGTTGATGTTCGTACTCATTACACGTTGCCCCATCTCTACAGTTATTTTGAAGGCGATTTTCTCCGTAACCAACAGCAGTAATTCGATCGGCTGCAATACCTTTCTTAATCAAATATTCTTTCGCTGATTTCGCTCTATTGGCGGACAATTGATCGTTATATTGATTTGTCCCTCGGCTATCGGTGTGTGAAGACAACTCAATTTTCATACTCGCAAACTGTTGCATCAAACCAACCAAACGGTCCAAATCTGGTGAAGCATCGCCTCGAATATAATATTTATCAAAATCATAAAAAATATCACGCATCTGAATAATGTCTCCTTCCTTAAGGCTTTCTGTGATCGTTTGTCCTGCAATAACGATTGGTTCTCCTAATTTATCAAAACCAGGTGTCATCAACAACTCTGCAATCACAGGTTTACAATCTTCTGCTTTTACCAAAGTCAGTACTTTGTTAGAACCAATGAAATTATCCTTACGAGCTTTCACCACATAATCACAACCACATTCTAAAGGAAAGGCATACCGTCCAGTTTCATCTACACTCATAACCGATTCTTCCCCTGTACAACGATTCAATAAAGTGACTTCCGTTCGAGGCAGCGGACGATTGTATTCTTTGTTCAAAACCACTCCTGCAATATAAGGCTGATCGGTTGGGATTGGTTGCCCATCAGGTCCAATCAAGGTATTTGGATTAAGGCTATTGTTACCTCCATTTGGATTGTTGGGGTCATTTGGGTTATTGGGATTGTTAGGATTATTGGTATTGTTAGAATTGGCAAACATATCCGCACTCTTTGTAATCCCAACACAAAACTCTTCCAAATCGCCATCGGCAGGCATCAAGAAGTATTCTTGAACATCAATATATCCTTTTTTCTTCACCTCAAAAACATACTCTTCGCTGGCATACAAACTATACAAAAACGTTCCTTCATCGTCCGTCCTATACTGCTCCTCTTTGGAGCCTTTATTTTGGGGCGTTCCTACGTTCGTATTGTTGTTCAGTTGAATCATATATTCATTTGCCCCTTCTCGAACAGGCGTCAAACTGAGTATAATATTTTTACCATCTGTTATGCCCATTTCTTTGCGCTCATCAGCAGATAAAGCCGCTGCATTGGCTCTTCGAATGTTGACCGTAGCACCTTCTATTCTGACATTATCGGCTTTGTCGTAGACACAAATTTCAATCGGCATCAAAGGCTTCGGTTTCACGGATTCTAGAGATGTTTCATTGAGTTTAAAATGATAAATATCATCCTTTCCTTTTCCTCCGATACGATTACTCGTCAAATAACCTTCCGTTCCTTCGGTATTTAAGATCAATCCAAAATCATCGTATGAAGAATTAAATGGGGCACCAATATTCATTGGATACGTCCATTTTGTTAGCGTGTCGTTTCCAGCAGACATTGCCATAAACAAATCTAATCCACCGACACCGCCATGCCCATTAGAAGAAAAGTACAAGCGTCCATCCTTATAAATATATGGAAAGACTTCGTTTCCTGGTGTATTGATTGATGGCCCTAAATTAACAGGCGTCGTCCAGCTGTTTCCAACCCAATAACTAACATACAAATCCATTCCACCTTGAGCATCCTTACCTTCACTACTAGAAAAAACCATGACTCGTTCATCGGCCGATAAAGCAGGATGACACACATCAAAGTTCTCCCCATTAAACGGCAATTCCGCAACCTCTTTCCAAAGTCCTTTTTTAAGAACAGCCGAGTAGATTTTTAGTTTTGTAATCCGATCGTCGCTCTTTCCTCTTTTGCCATTTTTAAAGTTGTTTCTAGTAAAAAACACCTTTTGCTCATCGTCGGTAAAAGAAACGGGCCCTTCGTGAAACTTTGTATTCAGTTGATCTGAAAAAGAAGCAGGCTTAGAGAATTTTTCTCCGTTCAAGGGCGCATAGTACAAGTCCATGCAATTGTCATTCATCCAATAATCAACCTTTTCTAAAGAAGCTAATTTTCTTGTTGAAACGAAGACCAAACCATCGTTATAATACATTGGGCTAAAATCCAATTTTGGTGTATTTAGTTCGGCTACATTTCGGATCGTAACTTGCCCCTTTGCTTTAAAAGCAGCCACTTGGCTACAAGCTTGATAGCCTTCAACAGCACGTTTATCCTCTATTGAATTATTCTCTCCATTCAAAGCAGCTTGGCACTTTTTGTACTCCTCTCCTGCTTTAAAATAATAGCCATTGGCTTGTAAGGCTTGTGCATAATACAGGCGATTCAAAGGCGTATCGTCCTTTTGTTCAATCAAACTTCGATAGACCTTTTCTGCGTTTTTGAAGTCGCCTACTTTTCGATAACTGGTCCCTAGTTTCATCAAAGTTTCTCGACCTAATTTAGCCCAATCTTCTCCGCCCATTAATTCGATATACTGTGCGTAGCCTAAATTTTTAAAATATCGCTCGGCTTTAGCGGTATTTGCTTTTGTGTTTTGCGCCCAAATCGGTTGCCAACAATACATCAGCGCAAAAATAAGTATACTATATTTCATGCTTAATTATTTTTTATTTTAACAGACGATACTTTGTGTATAAATTGCCTCTATTTTATTAAAAATAAAACAAATACATAGATAGATATTTCATTTCCAACAGAAGACAAAAATGCACAACGTATTAATAAAAACACTGCTTCTCTACATGCAATTAAAAGAAACGAGGATTGTGCAAACGTTTTCCTTTCTTACAACAGAAACAATATTCTAACATGACCTCAATACTTCCCGCATTATATTGCTGCAAAGGAGTTAAGGTAAAATCGTAGGCGGCTGATATAGTAAACTGTGGTGCCACTCTCCATTGAATCAAGCCATCGACCGAGTCTCCGACACGATACGTTACTCCGACCAATACTTTTTCAAAGAAGACAAAACTTAAGTTAATATCCGCATCAAATGGCGTATTTGGAACATACTTCAACATCACATTAGGTTGAATGCGTACGTTCTCCGCTATTTTGAAAGAAGCCCCACCTGTTAGGAAGTAATGCTGTTGCAGTTCTGGTTCGATAGACGCATTGGAATTGTTATTAAAATCAATGCGGTTTCTAAACAATCGAGGCATCGAAAAGCCAACATACCAATTGCGGGCTTGATAATACACCCCTGCCCCAAAATTTGGTAAAACCTTACTCGACACGGCTGCTGGAACAGACTGGTCTGCGCTTTGGGTTAACTTCGCATTATCCCACCGAATGGTCATATAAGAAATGGTTCCTCTCAGTCCCAAACTTAACACTGACTCGTTTTTGAGTTGAATGCGATAGGCATAACTCAAATCAATATTCCAACGGTCTGTTAAGCCAATTCTATCGTTGGTAATAGACATTCCCAAGCCCATTCGACGCTTCCAAACAGGCGCATGAATGTTCAAGGTAGCTGTTTGTGGCGCCCCATCCATGCCAATCCATTGATTCCGATAAATAGCAGAAAAACACAAGGCTTTCTTACTGCCAGCATAAGCAGGGTTAAAGTATAACTTATTAAACATGAACTGTGAATACTGGGCATCTTGCTGTGCCCAAGCGTTTATTCCAGTCCAAACCATAACTAGTACTAAAATCAATCTAAGCATGATTTCTATTTTTTATTTTTTATAAATCGTATTTCGTTGAGCAATCGGATTAGATTAATGAGCAGTATTCGTGACACTGGATCACTGAAAAATTGATAATCTGCTAATACATCTAATGCAAGATGTTTTTTTATGTTTTGATAAAAACTAAAAAATCTACGAAATACTACTAATAAATAGCAGGTAGGGTCTCCCCTACCTGATATTTTTATCGTCTCACTTCAACAAAACCTTGGAATCGTTGTCCATCTGCTAACTCCATAATATAGAAGTAAGTCGCATCTGGCACGGGTGCTCCATTGTAAGTTCCACCCCAGTCATTTTTATAATTGTCATTCTCATACATAGAATCACCCCAACGATTGTAGACGGTAAACTTAGTTCCATCTAAGCCATCTAAACAAGGCACAATAAAGGTCTCATTCGTTCCATCATTATTCGGCGTAATCATATTCGGGAAGTCACATATCGTTCCTCCTTGTACATTAAGAATCACCAATGCGGTATCACAATAAACAACTGGACAATTTGGATTACACAATTGATAAATAAAGCTTTGATCGACTAATACATCTTGTAATAGCACATCAAATTCTCCTGTTCCAAGATTTGTCAGTGTTCCACTAGAAATAGATTCAGAAATCGTAATACTCCAGTTGTTATTCAAATTATCATTTGGAGTCACATCAATCGTAGTTCCACTACTATTATAAATCACCACAAAACTATCTGCATTTGCAATCGGTGCAGAATCCATTGTAATCACAATTGTATCACTAGAGTAATCTCTACAAGCCCCATTGGACAGCGTCCAAACAAAGGCATTCGAACCAACACTTAGATTTAACAACTCTGTTCTAACATTTGACGGCGTTACAATGGTTGCGACCGATGAAGTTGTCCACAAGCCCATTCCAACACTTGGAGCCGTTGCGTTAACAATCGCTGTATCAATTCCACAAATCACAAAGTCTTCTCCTGCATAAGCGGCATCGGTAGGTAAGGTACTTACTTGAACCATCATTTCATCGCTGTCATAATCTTGACAAGGTCCATTTGAGACCGACCAAGTAAAGGTATACGTAGAATCTAACTGTAAGCCTGTTGCTGTCGTTAAAGCAGCATTGGCATCTGTAATCACAACTCCTGCACTAGATTGATTGATCGGCTGTGTCCATCGTCCTGTTGCAACGCTTGGAGCAATCGCCATCAATTGTGCGGTATCTTCGTTACAAAGATTAATATCCAAACCTGCATTCGCTGTATCTACCGAGAACGTTGGTGTTACAATAACCAACATCGTATCAATTGAATAGTCAATACAACTACCGTTACTTAGTGACCAATAGAATTCTATAGTTCCTGTTGGTATCGTTACAACACTAGAATTATTCAAGGTTGGATTCACAATAATAGCAGATGAATTACTAGACCAAACGCCTGTACTAAAGATCGGGTTCGTCGCATCCATCGACACTGTATTTCCACTACACAAGGCAATGTCTGGTCCTGCATAAGCGACCTCTGTTGGTACAGCATTGATGGTATATTGAACATCGTCTGTGCTAAAGTTGGCACATCCAAACGTAGATAAGGTCCATGTAAAAGTATATACCTGTCCTGTTTGAATTCCTGTTACTGTAGAGTTTGGATCGGTAGGGTCTATAATAATAACCCCTTGGCTAGATTGTCCAGCGGATTGTGTCCAAAGTCCAGTACTTGTCGTTGGTGTTCCTCCTGATAAAGTAATAGAATCTTCTACACACAAGACTTCATCGTATCCTGCAAAGGCTAAATCTGTACTTGCAGGTGAGATAATTACCGACATGGAATCCATCGAATAATCGACACAAGCACCGTTAGACAAAGTCCAATAATACGTTGAAGTATCTTGACCAATATTGACCACTAAAGAAGTTGGGTCAACAGGTGTTACAATCGTTGCGGTATCATTCGTAGTCCAAAATCCTCCGCCAATCGGTGGTGCTAATCCACTTAATTGTAAAGCGTTTCCGCCACACAAAATAGTATCTTCTCCTGCATAAGCTACATTGCTTGGCAAGATGTCAATTGTGATTAGAACTTGATCGGAAGAGTAATCAACACAACCACCATTCGTCAAGGTCCATGTAAAGGCATATGTTACGCCTGCTGTTAAATTACTAACGGTAGACGTCGTACTCGTTGGATTATCAATCACAGATCCCAAACTTGCTTGAGATGGTGTTTGTGACCAATATCCTCCACCGACACTTGGCGCAACCGCATTTAGAGCAATCACACTTTGTGTACAATAAGCGGAATCTAATCCTGCATCTGCAATGTCTCCCGAAGGCGTTGTTACTGTAATAACAATCGTATCCGTGTCATAATCTTGGCAGGTTCCATTACTCAAGGTCCATACAAAGATATTTTGACCCACGACTAAACCTGATACCGTTGTATTAGGCTGTGTTGGATTACTAATTGTTGCGATAGATGTTGTGGTCCAAAATCCTGTTGCTACTGTTGGTACAGAAGCCGCAAGGTTGGTTGTTGTGGTCACACCACATAAATTAATATCATTCCCTGCAAAAGCATTGTCTGGTGGTGTTGTGTTTACAGTTATAGTCGTAATATCACTAGAATAGTTTAAACAAGTTCCATTACTCAAGGTCCACGTAAAGGCGTAGGTTGTTCCTGCATTCAAACCAACAACTTGTGTATTGGGATCATTCACATCTACCAACACGACACCTTGTGCCGCTTGTGTGGATGTTTGTGACCAAGTTCCAATTCCAGCACTAGGTGCTGTTGCTGCTAGAGTAAGTGCATTCACACTACATACTACCTGATTATTTCCTGCTTCCGCAGTACTAGACGTCGAAGAAACGACAACTAATATACTATCTGTAGAATAGTTTAAGCAAGTTCCATTACTCAAGGTCCACACAAAGACACTTGTATCTTGTGGTAGGTTGGTTACGGTTGTACTTGCCAACGTAGGATCAATAATCGTTGCCGTTGAGGTACTTGTCCAAATACCTGTTCCATATTGAGAACTAAAGGCAGCTAGATTTGCAACACTCTGGTTACACAATAAGATGTTTACCCCTGCATAAGCATTGTCTGGTGGTGCAACATCTACATTGATTTGAACCACATCTGTACTATAATCGGTACAATTTCCATTGCTTAAAGTCCATGTAAATAAGTAGTTATTTCCTTGCTGTAATCCTGTTACGGTTGTATTTGGATTTGTAGGATTCGTAATCACAACTCCTTGACCTGCTTGACTGGTACTTTGTGTCCATTGTCCTGTTGCAGTAATTGGAGTCGTTGCAAGCAATGTTGCTCCTGTTTGACCACATAAACGTTGATCTAAACCAGCATTTGCTACATCTGTACTAACAGGAGTTACATCTACGATCATAGAATCGGTAGAAAAGTCTGCACAAGATCCATTACTTAGTGTCCAGTAGAAGGTACTTGCGCCTGTTGGCAAATTGTACACTGCTGTATTCGCTACGTTTGGATTTGCAATCGTTGCGCCAGAAATAGTTGTCCACCTACCTGTTGCATTGCTTGGAGGCGTTGCATCTAGGCTTGTTGTAAAGGTATTACAAAGACCAATATCGTTTCCTGCAAAAGCAGCCGTATTTGGAATTGGATCAACAATCGCTGTCGTTGCACTAGATGCTGCACTAGGGCAAGCATTTACGGTAGTTATCACATAATAATCTCCTGCATTTGCTACGGTGGCTCCTACAATCGTCAAGGTTTGCCCTGTTCCGATCGCTACATTTGAAGCATTGAACCATTGATATGTCGTACCCAATACGCCTGTATTAGCGGATAGAATAAGATCATCCCCTTCACAAATAGGTGAATTATTCGATACAATAAATGGGGTTGCCGGTGTTGGATTCACGATTACTTGAACCGTAGTATCCGCAGAACGACAGCCATTGCCATCTATAATATATAAAGTATACGTTCCTGAATCGACAACGCTTACACTGTTTATGACCGTTGGACTTTGTTGGTTTGAAGTAAACCCATTTGGTCCTGACCAAACATACGTACTGGCATTGGTTGTTGTCGTTAAGACTAAAGCATCGCCTTCACAGATCGTACTATTAGCAGACACATTTGGTGTCGCTGGTGTTGGATGTACCTGAACTGTTGTAGAACCTGCTGCTGATGTACAGCCATTGACGGTTATTACTAAATAGAAGGTACTATCCGTTGTAATGTTATGAATCGTTGCGTTTTGGCTTGTTCCTACTAAATTGGTTAAAGCCGCATCACTATACCATTCATAAGTAGCTCCACTAATGAAAGACGTAGATAAATTCACTGAACTTCCAGTACAAACAGGACCATCATTAAAGACGATTTGTGTTGCTGGAATGCTGTTAATTAGGACGGGTTCTGGATTAGACAAAATAGATTCACATCCATTCGCATCTATAATTATTAAGGTCCAGTTGCCATCTTGATAAAATGCACTTGAATTTAAAACAACTAAGTTGTTGACCGCTGTTAAGGTATCTGATCCATCTGGTGCAATCCATCTGTAGGTAGCTGCTGTTGCGGTAGTGCTTAAGACTAAGCTATCTCCAGCACATATTGCTGTATTACTACTCAAAACAGGTTGTCCTGGATTTGGATTCACCCCCACTTGAACGCTTGTGTCGCCACTTGGGCAACCGTTTGCATCTATCACAAATAGCGTATACGTTCCAGAATCAATCAAGGTCGCATTGACGACAGATGGATTTTGTGCTGTAGAGCTAAATCCGTTTGGTCCTGTCCAAATGTAAGACACTGCATTTGTTGTTGTTGATAAGACAATATTATCACCAGCACAGACAACAAAGTTCGCAGGAACAGTTGGTGTTGCAGGAACAGGATGTGTTTGTACATTTGTTGATCCTGCTAAAGAACTACACCCATTTACAGTTACTACTATATAGAAGGTACTGTCTGTGGTAATATTGCTAATCATTGGATTTTGACTCGTTGCCACCAAAGTCGTCAAAGTCGAATCCGCATACCAAGCATAACTCGCATTGTTTACGGTAGTCGTTGTTAATTGTACTGTTCCACCGACACAAACAGGGCTATTGTTAAAGGCTGCTGGTGTGCTAGGAATAGGAGTAATGTCGATTGTTACGGTATTAGATTCTGATTGACAACCTGTAATCGTATCTATACAGATCATATACCAATCTCCTGGTAGATAATTCACCTCCGTAGAAGCGATATTTGTTGTCCCTCCAATCGTCCAAAGTACATTTCCATTACCTGGTGTTCCAAGTGTAGAAGGACTCGTTCCGTTTGGTCCAATCCATTGTGATTGCCCACAATGACTACTAGACGTTAAGGTTAAGGTATCGCCAAAACAAATTGGACTCGTTCCCGTAATCGTTGCTGCTGGAGGATTAGCATTGACCGTCACTAGTACGCTTGTATCTAAACTTCGACAGCCCCAAGTATTGGTTACATACAAGCTATACGTTCCTGCATCTACTAAGCTTGCACTGACAACTGTTGGGCTGGGCAAATTAGACGTAAAGCCATTTGGTCCACTCCAGAAGTAAGCCGTTGCAACCGTTGTTGTGGTTAATATAATATCATCGTCTGCACATACCGCAAAATCGGCAGGTACATTTGGTGTCCTTGGAGTCGGATAAATTCGAATCACTTCCTCGCCTGGCAAAGACAAACAACCATCTACAAATACAACCAAGCTATACAATCCAGTATCACTAAGGTTTGCGGTTGAACGTACCAAAGAAGGCACTAAGGTTGTATCTATACTGCCGTTCGGCAAGGTCCAAATATAACGCACATCTGTTCCAAAATAAGCTTGTGTAGATAAGGTTAAATTACTGGTCCCTTCACAGAAAGGCGCATTGTGCGCAATCGTTGGGGTCTGAGGTTTTGGGTAAATGGTCACCTCTACCGTTGATATTGCTTCACATCCAAACGAATCCGTTACCGTTAGAAGGTAACTTCCTGCATTAAACGGATATATATTTGGAATGACTGGGTTCTCTAAGTGAGAAGTAAAGCCATTTGGTCCTGTCCACCAATAATGGGCAATAGGTCCTACTGCATTGGCTTGTAAGAACAAGGTATCCAATTGACATAAAGGCGTATAACTTGGATTCGGTAGCACAGGCGCTGGATGCACAACAATAGTCGTTGAATCGGCCAAAGAAGTACAACCATTCACCGTTGCCAAGACATAGTAGGTTTCAGAAACCTGCATGTTAGCAATCATTGGCGTTCTGATCGTAGAAACTAAAGTGGTTAAAGCGGCATCGCTGTACCAATTATAAGAAGCTCCTGCAATAAAGGTGGCACTTAGTGCTCCATTTGTACCTGCACAAATTGGCCCGTTATTAAAGGCCGAAACGACAGGAATTGGACTAATTGCGACATTGATGGTATTGGATGTTGAGCGACAGCCCGTAATTGTATCCATACAGATCATATACCAATCTCCCGACAGATAATTTGCATCGGTAGAAGCTATGTTCGTCGTACTTCCAATCGTCCAAAGTACATTTCCACCCCCTGGTGTTCCAAGTGTAGAAGCACTATTTCCGTTTGGTCCAATCCATTGAGATTGTCCACAATCGCTACTAGACGTCAAGTTCAAGGTATCTCCAAGACAAATTGGACTATTACTAGTAATCGTAACAGGTAGAGGACTTGCATTCACTGTCACAAAAACAGCTGTGTCTGCACTCCTACAACCATTTGCATCTACAATAGATAGAGTGTAAGCACCTGTATTAACTGCCGTTGCATTGGCAATCACTACTGGGTTTTGAACATTCGACGTAAAGCCGTTTGGTCCACTCCAATTGTAAGCAAAGCCTACTGTATTGGTGGTTAAAATAATATTATCACCTGCACATACTTCAAAATCAGCAGGTACATTTGGTGTCGTTGGTGCTGGTTGAACGGTAACAGTTGTTGACCCTGCTATAGAGCTACAACCGTTGACCGTTACCACCAAATACCATGTTGTATCAGTTGTTATATTGACAATACTTGGATTCTGTACGGTAGAAACCAAGTTGGTTAATGCTACATCACTAAACCAAGCATAAGTGCCGCCTGTAACTGTTGCGGTTGTTAAGTTCGCTGTAGTTCCATTACAAACTGGCCCGTCGTTAAAGATAGCTGGTTGCGCTGGATTGTTATTAATAATAACACTAATTGCATTTGACTCCGTACGACATCCTGTTAAAGTATCAATACAGATCATCGACCAGTTTCCTGGCAAATAATTCACATCGTTCGCAGAAATACTAGTTGTACTTCCCAAAGTCCATAATACATTTCCTCCACCAGGTGCACCTAATGTGCTTTGGCTATTCCCGTTTGGTCCAATCCATTGAGATTGTCCACAATCGCTACTAGAAGATAAAACCAATGTATCACCGAAACATAAAGGCCCGTTACTTAGAATATTCGCTACGGGTGGATTTCCATTGACGGTTACAGTTACCATTGTATCTCTAGAAACACAACCATTAGCATAGGTCACGACTAGGTGATATGCCCCAGCGTCTACCAAAGAAGCATTGGTAATGACTGCTGGCCTTGGCAAATTAGACGAAAAGCCATTTGGTCCTGTCCAGCTATAGCTATCGGCTATGGTAGAAGTGGTCAATGTTATATTGTCCCCTTCACATATTGCAAAATCAGCGGGCACGGCTGCTGCCATAGGTTGCCCAATAACACTTACTAAAGTAGTTCCTACTGGTGAAACACAACCGCTAACCGTTACGACAAGATAGAAGCTACTATCTTGTGTTACATTCCTTGCGGTGAAAGAAGCTGTTGTTGCTACTAAATTTGTTAAGGCAGCATCGCTATACCATTGATAAGATGCTCCAGGAGCACTTGTTGTACTCAAAATCACATCTCCTCCTACACAGACAGGTCCGTTGTTAAATACATTCGGTGTTGCTGTCGTAGAATTAATCACAACCGATGAAGCTGCTGAAGGTTGAGAAGGACAGTTATTTCCTATTTGTGTAATTAAAGTCCAAGCACCCGATTGATAATAAGTGGCATTACTTGGAAGAAGTATTAAACTACTTACAGTAGTCATGGTATCAATTCCATTTGGACTCGTCCAACGGAATGTATCTGCATTTGCAGTGGTTGATAACATTAAAGTATCTCCATCGCATATAGCAGAATTGTTCATCAACACTGGTGCTGCTGGTGCATTATTCACACCAACCGTTACACTTGTATCTGCTGACGAACAAGCATTTGCATCTACGATAGATAACGTATACACTCCTGCGTCCGTTGTTGTCGCTGGGCGAATGACTGTAGGGCTTTGCAAATTAGACGTAAAGCCATTTGGTCCTGTCCAATGATAACTAGCAGCAGACGTTGTTGTTGTTAACGTGATTGGTTCTCCTTCACAAACCACAAAATTGGCAGGCACACTTGGCGTTGCAGGTATTGGGTTTAAGGTTACCGTTGTATTAACAGGTATAGAAGCACAACCATTGACCGTTACGACCAAAAAGAAAGTACTATTTGTTGTTATATTCGTAAGAATTGGATTTTGTTGTGTAGAGATTAAATTCGTTAAAGCAGCATCGCTGTACCATTCGTACAAAGCACCGCTAAGGGTCGTTGTACTTAGTTGCACATCAGCCCCACTACAAACTGGTCCATTATTAAAGGCAACTGCTGTTACCCCATTATTAATTGTAACCGTTGAAGGCACAGAAACAGGCGATGAACAGCCATTACCATCTATTACTACTAAGCTCCAATTTCCAGACTGATACAAAGAACTTGTTGATGGTATCGTTGGTGAACTTGTTATTGTTGTTGTATCCGCTCCGTTGGGTGCCGTCCAGATATAAGACAGTGCCGCAGAGGTCGTACTTAAGGCTAAATCATCCCCCATACAAATCGCAGAGTTCGTACTCATTGAAGGTTGTCTTGGTGCTGGATTAACCGTTACCCTTACGCTTGCATCTGCTGATGAGCAAGCATTTGCATCTACAATAGATAAGGTATAAATACCTCCATTCGATGCGGTTGCATTAGTAATAACAATTGGATTTTGCTGTGTGGATGTAAATCCATTTGGTCCCGTCCAAGCGTAAACACTTGCAACTGTACTTGTGGATAAGGTGATGTTCTCCCCTTCACATACGGCAAAATCGGCAGGTAATACGGGTGCTGGTGTTAATGGAGAAACGACAACGACGGTAGAATCCAAAGCCGAAGTACATCCATTGACGGTTACTAATAAATAGAACGTGCTAGTACTAGTTACATTCGTAACCATTGGGTTTTGCAAGGTAGAAAACTGGTTCGTTGTTGCTGCATCTAGGTACCAAGCATAGCTTGCTCCATTGACAGATCCAGCAGTTAATTGTGCATTTGAACCACTACACACAGGGCCATTATTTCCTGCACTTGCGCTTACTGGTGTGGTATTAATAAGGACATTAGACGGTATAGAAACGGGCGATGAACAGCCGTTCGCATCTTCGATGACTAAAGTCCAGTTTCCTGCTTGATAAAAAGTACTGGTTGGTACAATCGTTATGGTACTGGTTACGGTCGTTGTATCGGCTCCATTTGCTGCGGTCCAAATATAAGACGTTGCCATTGCGCCAGTATTAAGCACTAAATCATCTCCTCTACAAATTGCTCCATTGGTATTCATTGCAGGTTGTGTTGGTACTGAATTAACACTAACTACAGTATTAGAAACAGGAGAAGTACAGCCATTAAAATCTTGTACGACTAAAGTATAGGTTCCTGCATGCACGGCACTAGCTGGGCTAATAACAGGAGGATTAGGTGAACTAGAAGCAAAACCGTTTGGTCCGCTCCAATTGTATACATTGGCACTAGTTGTTGTACTTAAAGTAATTCCGTCCCCTTCACATACGGCAAAAGCAGCAGGTATATTGGGTGCGGTAGGATTACTATTAATAACTATATTAATAGAATCGGCTACAGAAGTACAACCATCGACAGCAACCACAACACTATAGGCTCCAGCATCTGCTAGGTTGGTATTGTTGACCGTCAAACTTGGAACTCCTGTTGTAATAACTCCTGTTGGAGTGGACCAAGTATATTGAACGCTTGCCCCTGTATACGTTGCTACATTCAATACAATGTTATCACCTTCACAAACAGGCGCATTACTTGTAATGCTTGGTGTTATCGGGCTTTCTTCTACGGCTACTTGAACAATTCCTGAATTGTTACAACCGTTTCCATCTGTTACACTAAGTATGTAACTTCCTGCATTGGAACTGGCTGAGTTGGCAATAAATGGATTTTCTAAATTAGAAACAAAGCCATTTGGTCCAGTCCAACTATAAGCATTTGCTGTTGTATTTGCAAATAATAAAAGCGTATCTCCAGAACAAACGGGTGTATAGTTTGGCGTTAAGGATGCTGGATTCGCATTGATTTGTACCACCACGGAACCCGTGTCAGACAAACAACCATTTGAGCTCACTTGCACATAAAATGTAGTGGGTGAATTGGCCGCTGACAAACCACTAATTACTGGGTTTTGAGTAGAAGCGACTAAGTTGGTCAAAGCAGCATCACTATACCAAGCATAGGCTCCGTTAATTACGGTATTCACCATTAAAGTAACAGCATCGCCTTCACAAATAGGGCCACTGCTCGATGTTATTGGTGTTATTGGTGTCGCATTGATAATAACATTCGCTGTATTGGAAGCTAATGACCCACAACTATTGGCATCAAAGACCACTAAGGTCCAGCTACCGGCTGTGTATAAAGGGTTATTCGGTTCTAATATTAAGGTACTAACGGTTGTAATTGTATCTTGTCCATTTGGTGACAACCACTGATAAGTAGTAGCAGAAGCACTAGACGTTAAAACAATATTTTCATTACTACAAATCGGGGTATTATTTCCTAGACTTGGTTGTACAGGTCTTGGTCTTACCATCAAATTAGAAGACACAGGATCTGAATGACAACCTTGTGTATTTGTTGTAAACAACGTATAGCGTCCTGCATCGGCTAAGGTTACGGGACTAATCAACGTCGTTGTTGCTGAATTGGACGTAAAACCATTCGGTCCTGTCCAAGTATAGCTGTTTTCAATGACTGTTGTGGAGTACTGAATACTTGCTCCTTCACAAACAATCGTATCCCCTGGATTTAGAATAGGGGTTACAGGCTTAGGTTTTAATTCCAAATAAAAAGAATTAGACGTATCCGTGACACAACCATCCAATTCTACAAAAACAAAATACGTTCCTGTATCCGCTGGTGTTACTGGATCTAATACCAACTCAAAGTTATTAAACCCTGCTGGCACACCTGGTCCTGTCCAATTATAGGTAACCACGTTTCCTTGATATTGTTGTACACTTAAAACAACACGATCCCCTTCACAAAGAGGGGTATTGGCTGTTATAAAAGGATCAAAGGTATTGTCAATAACAATATCTAAATCAGCACAACTGTCTTGTGTATATGTATTGGCTACCGAGCCAAGATTTCCAAGATTTCCTGTTCTTTTAATTCCAAGATTAGAAGAAAAAGCAGTTGGCATATTGGGTTCGTCTGCTGCGGCAATACTTTCCCAAGTAATATTAGCACAATTGGTCAAGGTAAAACAAGGCGTAATAGAAGAGGACGATTGCACCTCAAAAGTAATGCTGTACACTTCTCCGACATTAATCGTATCCCAATGTGCTGTAATCGTTCCACCACCATTCGTTGGTGCTGTCGTGATATTAGCCGTTCCACCTGCCGAGAAACCAGCAATAAAGGTCATTCCTGTTGGCAAAATATCGGTTAAATCTACGTCAAAAGCAGGCGCTCTAGAAGTGCCTGGATTTCTTACCGTCAGCGTAACAAAAGAATTATTCCCTGGCAAGACTTCATCTGGCGTAAAGGATTTTGAAATTTCTAGTTGCGGCTCTACGATTGTTACTAAAGGAGCTCTATCGTTAATAGACAAGGTTCCTCCTGGAGTATTTGGATTGTCCCAAGACAATACCGCTCTATTTCGTACTCGTTCGCCATCGGTATTGGTTATATGGTTGATAACAATCGTTTTATAAAACACCTTAATCGTGTCTTCTATATTATCAATATCTAAGTTTTGAAGGTTTCCAAAATCTAGGGTCAATACTCGATCTTGTTCTTCTGGGTTTGCTCCTAGATGCGTAATAGCTGCACCATTTTGAACCGCAGTAAATCCACCTCCTATAGAGGTTATAATATTGACACTTCCCGATGAATTACAAATCAAAATAGAATCCACGCCTACAAAAGCGAGTCCTTCTCCCAATTGATCCACCATTTCCACATTATTCATATTCCCTTCTGGAATATTTAATTGGACCTCATAGGCGACCACTTCGCCAATCGTAGCTTGTGTGTTGGTATTACTATAATTAGGAAAGATATAATCAATTACTTTATTCATTGTCGGGTCGGCAATGGTTCCTGTCGCTTCATCATCTACGGATGGATACTTAATCCCACCTCGAATAGAAGACCAATCTACTTCTGCCGTATTGTCAAATTCAGTTCCAGCTTGAATCCCTGATACCGCTTCACAAACATAAGAAACCGTCATCAAATCATTATTACTTGAGGCACCAACAAAGGCGATAGAATCATCTGGCGCCATTAAGTCTATGGTTAAGATATTCCCTGAAAAGCCCCCCGTAAAGGCAAGGGCATTATTACTACCATCTACCACAGGGTTCGGCGCGACCAAAGCACAATTCGTTAACTCTGGCGGTGCAACATCTCTTATTTGCACGTCATAACCAGGCGCAGCGCCCGTATTCACAACCGTTATATCAAAGAACAATTGATCTCCTGCGTTCACATTCGTCGCATTTCCATTTGGTGGCACTACATTTGGGCTAATCGTAACGGTAGGATTATTAGAAGAAACAATTCCTTTGGTCAACTCTAACTCTGGAGCGGCCACTTGAAACAAAGTCAAGGAGCTGTTCGTAATATCATCTCCCTCTGAATTATCACTATTCACTTGCATGAAATTGGAGTGAAATAAACCGTCTCCAAATGGTATGGTTGTGATTGGAATGTCTACTAACAAGACAATATCCACACAACCTCCTGTAACGGAATTTGAAACATCTCCAAAATCTAAAATAAGACCATTGGTTGCGGGGTCTCTTGTGTAATTAACAGGTGCATTGGTCCAACAAGTTGCGGGATCAAAACGAACATCGGTTCCAAATGTCGCTGCTAAATCAGTTACATCGTGAATCGGTAATGGAAAGAAATCGGTAATAATAACATCATCCAAATCCAAAGAAGGGATTCGAAGTTCTAAACGATATTGTACAATATCGCCTGGCCACCACTGTCCATTTCTGTCTGGACCTGTTGGCGGTGCGTTATTGACTGTTTTTTGAAAAAATATATCTATCAGTTCAATAGGTGTCGCATTCGATGCTCTACAGCCTGTTGCTCCTTCTACTAAATCATAGGTCAAGGTCGAGCTATTAAATAAAGAATCTCGACTCAAGACAGGATCTCCATTAGAATAAGTCTGGTTTACATCTGCGGTATATTGTAAGACCGGTGCCCCACAAGGCAAAATATTAGCCCCGTTCTGTGTATGTACATCCACTGTAACGGTTGAACCCGTTCCTGGACCTGCTGCTGTCACAATATTTGCTGGCAAAACAGGCGCGCCTCCCCAAGTCACACTACCAGGGTTAAATGCCATTCCATCTGGTACTATAAACGTAATAGATGCTGCTGATAAACCAGCAGTATACTCCGTTATTCGGGTACCAATCGAGTACAAAACAGTTTGTCCTATAGTTACTGGAACATTTATAGTATTACTTCCATGCCCTATCAAAACATGCCGAGCCCGTGTTCGTACACTGTCTCCTTGAATAGGATGACCTGGAACATTAATGGAGGCATCATTACGAATATTAAGAACATCACAAATGGTTTCATCTAAGGTATCTGAAACCGCAGCCGAAAACGTCACTTGTAAATCAATTTCAGCCGTCGAGCCAGGATATGTTCCAGTACAAGTGACGGTTAAAGCTCCTCCTAAACCACCTACCGTCGGTTCGACAGCAGAACAGCCTGCGGGCAAACTGATATTTCCAAAATAGGTCAAGGTCCCAGGAAGAACGTCCGTAATCGTAAACGGTCCATTTAAACTTCTTCCTGCGGCAATATCTACATTCAATTGGTATTGATGTAAATGGCACAAGCTTGCGCCACCACCGGGCACTTCGCCATAAACCCCATCAGAACCATTTATTTCTTTGTCAAATCGAAATAAAATAGGTGTAATCGGTACACATCCATTCGTTCCTGCAATCGGGCCGTTATTTCCTGTTGGTGTGTCTCCCAATATATACATTCCTTGTCTACAAATATCAACAGGAACGCCAATAGTTGCCCCTGGGTCTATCGTCAAACAGACTTCACTGATTAGCGAAACCCCTCCTTGAACCATAGAACCAACAGGATATTCTAACAAAATTACGGTGCTCCCTACAGGTGCAAAAATCGTATCGTTGTTTGTCGTATTGGTATTTGATTCCGCCTCTGGATCAATCACAAAGTTATTAGGAGCAGCAGAAACAATCGTTCCCAAGTTTTGCACGGTTTGTATAGAACCACTAAAACTTGAATTGTCAAAGGTAAAACCTGTCGGAATAATTAACCGAACATAGGGTGAATAACCAGGAGCTCCTGTATTCACAAATTCTACAGGAAAACAAAATTGCTCTCCGACAAAAGCTTCGGCTGGTATTGAGTCCGTTAATGTTGGTATTTGGGCTTGAACTCCCCCTATTGTCCAACATAGAACGCTATACAATAGCCATCTAAATAAGTGTCTTTTTGTTTTCATAAAGTAGTAATTTTAATCGTAAGTAGTAGGTGAATGGACTCTTGTGTGTGTGTGGTACTCCCTTAGAGGGCTTCTACAAAAAGTGTAGAAACCTTATGATAAGGAAAAATTAAAAAGGTGTAGTGAAAGACCTTTTTAAGCTGACCATTTTTTACTTAAAATAGTAGTGAGTTAATTGTTGAATAGATTAAATTATTCAACATTCATTAATTAGGAATATATGTAGTGAAAGAAAGCAAGCTTTTTTACAACCCTTATATCTGGTCAAATCTATTATAGTAATAAAAGCTATCTAATAGTTATCAAATATATAATAAAATATTATTAATTCAGGTCTAATTCTTGCCAAAGGGTGTTTTATTCTTGCCTAAGACAGCTTTTCCAACAAAAAATCAATCTATTCCCCTTCTTTTTCGTCTAATACTAGAAGTTCTACCCTATTATTAACAGCGTGCTCCTCTTTAGAACAAGGCTTCCCGTTGGCACAATCATTCAATATTTCAGTTTCGCCAACAGCAACGACTGTAAATTGAGTCGTTTTTATTCCTTTGTTTGCTAAATACTTTTCTATATAGGCGCTTCTTTTTCTGGATAACAACCAGTTATACCGTTCACTTTTTTTGGCATCAGTATGGACTCGAAGCTCTATAATAAGATCAGGATATTTTAATAAATCTTGAGACAAAGAATCCAATTGTTTGTTTCCCACGGTATTCGTTACTTGAGACTTTCCTTCAAACACTAAGTTTTTTAGGATCATAGAATCTCCTTTTTTATACTTCCTTTTAGGAACCTTTACCACTTCTACAATAGGCTGTTCTGAAATTTCCTGAGGAATAATATCCAGTTCTAACAAGGGGTTTCTTTTTCCTTCACAATCCTCTCTGTTTAAGGTCAGCGTATCTGTTTTCTGCTTTTTTCCATTTAAATAAGGAATAAGCGAATAATTTTGCCCACAAGTGGCACAGGCATAATAAGATCCGTCTTGATGAATGGCAATTTTTTGGGACTCCTTAGATGCTAGATCTTGTAAGAGGAGATAATTTTCACCTACAAAAGAGCTTTGTTTTTTAACTTCCCCTCTTATTCGGTAACAACCTTTGGGACGCATAGACAAGCCAAATTTATTGTTGTCTACACGACTAATATCCGTTGTAGAAAATCCTGTTATTTGAGTATAGTAATTGTCCTTTTTGGTGCTAACGGTATAAACTTGGTGCTCGTTGAGAGACAGACTGACGATCCCTAAACTATCTGTGTAGTAAACGCCATAATTGTAATATTTCCCCTTAGGATCTTTCTGTTGCACGACCAGTTGAGCTCCGACAACTGGTCGTAGCGTATAAGCATTTTCTACCTCCAGTGTAGTAGGTACTGTATATTGAAAAGCACTTGCAAGCGATAAGTTAAAGCAGCAAATAGCTAAAATAAAAAAGGTACTTTGATTAAGTAATGGTTTGTCCATATGTTTTCTTTTTTATTACAAAAATTAATAATATGAATAAAACTAATGAACTACCTAGCAATATCCAAAAGTTACTACTTTTAACTTCTGCTAAACTTTCTACAGGATTGGTATTACCAATAACAATCAAACCACCCCATAATTGAGGATGCCGATGCCCGATTTGATATTCTTTAATAAAATCCAATTTGGCTTTTTGTAATGCCTTATGTTTAGGAAGTCCTTCTTTTAAGTATTGATAAAAGAAGCGCATAATTGCTTCTGTAGCTTGGTCTGACACCGGCCAAAGGGTCATCACCATATTCGGGGCGCCGCTATAAGCAAAGCCTTTGGCTATACTAATCACTCCTTCGCCTGCATATAACTTCCCAACACCTGAATTACAAGCACTTAAAGTAACTAGTTCGGCATTCAATTCTAAACTAAACAATTCATGGGTGTGGAGTAAACCATCATTAAGGCTATCGGTCAAAAAAGTTAGCCCCGAAAACATAGGATCGCTATGATTGACCAGCCCGTGTGTCGCAAAATGCAAGACGCCATATTCGCTCGCAATTTCCTTAAAAGTAGTTTCCGTAGAGTGTGCACCAATAATTCCCATGCTATTCGCGCCAAATAATTCTTGAAGCACTCGAACCTCTTGACTGGCATACGCCAAAGGTTCTAAATTTAAGTCTGCTACGACCCTAGACAAACTATCTCCACTATTTAGGATAGAATCCATGAGTGCAAAATCGGGCGCAAACCCAATAATTTTCCGAGGAGCCTTTCTATTTTTAAAGGCCTCTTTGCTTGCTAAATACAGCGTAGCCGAATAATTATAACAAAACGCATGGCGTTCGTTGAGATACTGAATTTCGCCATTTTCTTTGAGTGGTATCACCTCAAAAGGGATATTATTTAAAAAGCCATCTGGAATGACAATCAAATCTTTAGTACCTAACAGCTCTTTTAAAGGCTCTATCAGCAATTCATACAACTGACCTCCTGTATATTGAATCTCTTGAATTTCATTCTTTCGAATTGATTGCAAAAATTTAACAGTTAAGACATTGGTTTTGCCCAATTTTTGTGGAATGAGTTTGCAAGTTACGTCATTTTGCTCTAGCGCAAAGACCAGTAAAAAAGAATCCAACATGAAGTAATCTAACATGACTTCATTGTATTGCAAGACCTTTTGTACGGCCTCGATACTTGCCGTCGAATAATCGTATTTTAAAGCAAAATATTTAGGGTATTTCTTTTCTAAGTTAAGTATAAACTCTTCGTGTACCTTGGTTTTACTGCTCAAGTCTTTTTCCAAAAGGATTAATCGCTCTATGTCTTTGTACTTCCCCTGTTTGACTTCGTAATAGACCTCGCCTTTGAGGTAAGCAATTTCTACTTTTTGTGCCGTTTCTTTTTGAATCAAAGAATCGGGAATACTCGCTACTTTTCGGGCTTTTAAATCTCGAATAGCTTCTAATAAAATCGAGCCTTTGGCGATTTCAACATAATCAAAGGCTCGATTGATGTAACTTTCCTTTTGAGTGATGGCATACAATTGATAACAGACCAAAGAGGCCTGTTGACTAAATTCCTGTGCCAATCCAGCCAATTGATATTTAGCACCTTCTTTGCGGTAGCTTCGACGTAATTTGTTCAACAATTTAATCGTTGCATCAAACATTGCTAAAGCTTGCACAAGCGTTTTAGGGTCTTTCGTTTCCTCATAAAGTGCCTTTAAAACCTTTCCTTTTGTTCCAATGGCATTCAAGAGTTCTAAGGGAAACTTAGCTTGATCAATCGGTGGCACATCATTTTTGTTATACGTATCGCCTTCACTTGTTGAAGCATTCAAAGCTTTGTCAATAAAACTCATGGCTTGTCCATAAATTTCCTTTTCTAAATAAACCTCACTCAAAGAACGAGATGCTTCAACGACCATTGGATGTTTTTCTGGGTAAATTTCTTTCATCAAATCCAAGGCCTTCTCAAAATGCCCTTTGGCACGACCATAATTTTTCACCTTAAAAAACAAACTTCCCTTTGCCATTTGAATGTCAATCTCAGCAACAACTTGTTTGTTTGGACTTAATTTGGGGATGGCCAAACTAGATTCGTGATAGCTCAACAAAGAAATATTGTAATTGTCCGAAAGCTTGGGATCTGGGCTGTAAAATATTTTTTCTTCGTTAATCGCTGCCAAGTCAGTATCTATAGACCAGTCCTCTCCTTTTTGGGTCATTTTTTTATAACTAGCTTTTGCTTGGACAGCGTTGGATTGAACACCGCTTAGTTTACCAAATTGCAAGAACCCTTTAAAGTTTTCTTCTGGCAATTGATTTTTCTTAGGCATCCAGCTGTTCATAGCGCTCCCATTTAAAATTAAAGCCAAGCTGTATTTTCCTCGATCGTAATAAATAGTGGACAACATAAACTTAGTAGCCGACGCATCTAGTCCATCTAATTCATATTTTAAAGCTTGATTCAAATAAATTTCAGCGGCATCATAATCCATTCGCCTAAAATAAATACCTCCCAAGCGATAATACAACTCCCCTGCCCGTTCGGGGTCTTCCTTCAGCAAGGTATCCTTTTGACTCAATACTTTCTTGTATCGTACAATGGCTTCTTCTGGATCCAAAACTTTATCATAGACCTCTCCCGCCAAAATTTTAAGATCTGCTAGTTGCTCGTAATTTCGTTCTTCGTGTGGTTGCGCATCGGCTATTTCTATCGCTTTGGTATAATATTCTAGTGCTTTGGGATAACTAGCTCGGTCATAGTGGTAATCGGCTAAGGTCTTGTTCAACTCGATGTGCAATTGAGCAGAGAGCTTATCCCCTAACTTTATGCTTTCTTTATGACTATCATTTAACAAAGGCATTGCCAGGCTGTTCTCTTTGTATGCCAAGTGATACTTCCCTAAAGTAATATTCAACCGTGTTTGAGTCTCTTCGGATACGTTTTTGAGATCAAAACTAGCCAACTCTGCCTCTTTTAACAATTCAAAAACTTTTGAGTGCTGCTTTAATTTAATTTTAGACAAGGCCTCTCCTGCTAATGCCTTAACATAGAGTTCTTTCTCTGGATTAGAGGAAGTAACTAATTTTCCATATGCCTGAGCAGCAGGCACAAATTTTCCTTTGCCAAAAAGAACATCTGCTTTTTTTAGTGGCCCCGAAACTTGAGCAAGCAAGTAACTTGGACTACCATTCAACATAAAAATGAGCCCACAAATAGTCCATTTTAAGAAGCTTTTTTTTCTAAAATTCCCTTGTTTCATTTTGATGTTTTGTTATTAAAGCCAGCACTTAGCTCCGCTGCTTCTCCGAGGTTTTAGTTTTTTTAATAAAAAACATCTTGTATTAAACTGATTATCAGCCTATTAAAACACTGGCACTTTAAAAGCCATTTAGTTGATAATCAATCTGATACGATTTACCCACGAAGTGCAGTAAAGCGCAAACTTAACTTAAAACTTAGAATTATACAACTCTTTTTTTATTCTAATTATAATGATACAATATTCATTTTTGTTTTTTTAGCTAAAAAATCTACTAAAAATAAGCTACCATTTCTAGAACTATTTTTAAAAACTTACGTATCATGTACCACTAGCTACCACTTACTTGTCCAATTATTCTATAGTATGACTTAATACTATACTAGTCTGTATATATTAGACAATATATACTAACCTCATATTGTTCATTTTAAACACTATTTATGGATTTAGCTTATTTAGGCATTGGTATCTTAATTGGAATTTTGTTAGGTTATTTAATTGGTGTTTTGCGTACTAAAAATAATAGTAAAACAGAGGGGCATAATTTTGTCATACAAGAAGTACACCAAAATACCTTGTCTAGGGTCCAAAAACTAGAAAACATCCTAGACGATAAAGAAATTGAATGTATTGATTTAAACAAGGTTCTTGCTAGCCAAGAGCAAATAATTAACCATCAAAAAGAAAAGCTAGAAGAACAAAAAAATAATTTACTTCAAGTGCAAGAACAACTGCGTTTGGAGTTTGAAAATACCGCTAATTCTTTATTGGAAGAAAAAAGTCAAAAATTCACGTCCCAAAATCAAGAAAACTTAGATCACATCCTTAAACCTTTGCAAGAAAAGTTAAAAACGTTTGAGCAAAAGGTGGAACATTATTATAATGATGAGAATAAAGAACGGGCGACACTAAAAGAACAAATTCGACAACTGACGCAACTCAATCAGCAGATGAATCAAGAAACTCGAAACTTGACCAATGCGTTAAAAGGAGAAGCTAAAATGCAAGGCAATTGGGGGGAACTGATCTTAGAACAAATTTTAGAAAAATCGGGCTTGCGCAAAGATTCTGAATACTTTACCCAAAGTTATTTTGTTAATGAAGATGGCAAACGCCAATTCCCAGATTTGATTCTAAACCTTCCCAACAAAAAACATTTAATTATTGACTCCAAAATGAGCCTAACAGCTTATGAACGATTCAGTTCTTCAGAAAACAGTGCCTCGGCTGAACAAGCGATTAAAGAGCATTTAATTTCTGTCAAAAAACACGTCAAAGAACTGAGTGTCAAGAAATATCAACAAATTAACGAACTCAATAGCTTAGATTTTGTTTTAATGTTTGTTCCCTTGGAGGCTGCTTTTGCTTTGGCGATGCAAAACGATCACAATTTATTTTACCAAGCTTTTGAGCAAAATGTTATTATTGTTAGTCCTATGACTTTGTTGGCGACCGCTCGAACAATTTCTAATGTTTGGCAACAAGAAAATCAAAGTCGTCATGCTCAAGAAATTGCACAACAAGCAGGACGGATGTACGATAAATTTGTCAACTTTATCCATGATTTGGAACAAGTAGGACATAAAGTTCAGCAAGTAGAACAGTCTTATAATGAAGCGATGAAAAAGCTTCAGTTTGGCAAAGGAAACTTAATTAGTCGAGCCACTAAATTAAAAGAATTAGGGGCTAAGGCAACCAAACAGTTACCCGAAAAATTTGACGAAACAGAATAATTGAACCATGAAAGAAGCTTCTGCAATTGTACTTTTTGATGGGGTTTGTACCCTTTGCAATCATTCCATTCAGTTTATTATCAAAAGGGATAAAAAAAGTTATTTCAAATTTGGAGCCTTACAATCTGAACAAGGAAAAGCCTTATTACAAAAACACAACTTACCATCAGAGGTACTAGATACGGTTGTTCTGATCGAGGGCGGCAAAGCCTATACCTACTCTACTGCGCCACTTCGGATTGTTAGAAAACTTCATTTACTTTGGCCAATTTTTTATGTCTTTATCTTGGTTCCAACTTTCATTCGAAATCCTATGTATAAATGGATTGGTAGAAATCGCTACCAATGGTTTGGCAAACAAGAAAGTTGTCTAATGCCGACGCCTGAAATTCGCAGTCGGTTTCTATAAAAAATGAGCTATTGGTTGCCACCAATAGCTCATTTTTGCTTTCTTAACAATCCTATATTTCGCCTACAATTTGTTATGTGCGCCATCACAAAATTGTGGTTTGCTACTGTATTTACAGTTGCACATAAAGCCTGTTTTTGTTTCCTCCGCTTTAAAGACCACTGGAACAAAGCTTGTTGATTTATGCTTGCCATCACACCAAGGTTGATTCGACGATAGGCCACAAGAACACCAAGCATATGTTTTACCTGCCTCTAATTCTACTGGGATTGGTACTCTGCCTGCAATTACTGGTTTGTCCATTGTTGTTGTTTTTTATTAAAAAGTTATGGTTCTTTGTTTTTTTGCACCTTTCCTCTGTATTAAGAATACCGATTACTAGATTCAAGGATAAGAAAGATACAGAATTAAAACAAAAAGTGCCATTCCATGGTTGCAGGAATGGCACAAAAAGGCTCAGTATAGACTTGGTCTTAATAAATTAAGACGCTTATTTATTCTTTTCAAATTTAAAGGCCTGCTTTTCAGCTTGCTCCCGCACGGTTTTTAACATCACTGCGTCTAAAGTATTGTTTTCAGCTCCAGCAGTTTCTTTGCGTTTGTCCGCAATAAATGCAGTTCGTTTTTTAGCTGCTTCTTGAATTTTTGCTTGGATAGCAGCACGTTCTTTTCCTTTCTCTTCAACATAGGCTTTGCGCTCTTCTATATCCATCTCTTGCATCACCTCTGGCAACGCTTCTTCCTCTACTTCTTCTATAAAATCATCATTCTCAGCCATTGCATCTACGGCATCCCAAGTCACATTATTATAAGTCGATTTTTTAGATTTAGAAATCGCACGTTCTGCATTGTTAGACGCACCATACGACTTTGCATTAACATCTTGGCTCAGCTGACGGGCTTGGTTTTCTTTTCCTTTTTGACCAAAAGCAATATAGGTTTTATTCAATTCTTCATTTAACGTTCCAATTTCACGATCATAAGGCGTTTCGATGTGTGCAACTTGATCGTTTTGGTTGATACACATATATTTTCCATCCGCACGATCTGCGCCATCTTTCCACATAAAATTAATTCCTTCTTGACAATCGCCACAATAAATCGTATTTACAACAATACCATTTGTAATGGCTGCTTTACACGTTTTTTTATAATCAACCGAGCCTTGTGTAAATACCTCGTTTCCAGCAATGATAATAATTTTCAAATCCTCATTGCTTTCACTCCATTTCAAGTTTTTGGTCGCATCTTGAATCACCCAACCACAATATTCATCTCCTCCATTGGTACTCAATCCAAATAATTTTTCTGATACTAAATCAAGATCATTGGTTAAAGGAACCAACTGTTGTAAATAGCCTTTTGCTTGTGGCAAAGAACTTTTTCCATATTCATACAATGCCAACTCAATCACAGGAGCTTTCCCATTTTTCTTAGAGGTAGCCAATTCATTCACCATTTTCCACAACTGAGATTTGGCTTGTTCGATCAAACCATCCATACTACCACTCGTATCTAACAATAAAGCAACTTGAATCTTTGGAGTACGGTTCGGCTCTAGTTCTTTGGAGGCTTGGTTTAATTCTGTTGCAGATAAGCAAATAGCGGATAAACAGAAACTTAAGATTGAAATTAATTTAAACATGGCGTATTGTTTTGGTTAAAAATGGTCTTGGGAAAACATCTAATTTGTTGGTGTTATACTTAGGTAGATGTGGCTTCGTTCTATTTTGGTGTACTTGGATTTTTTTTTTATCTTTTTAATAAAAATTAATCCCCCAGCTTTAGCATTCATAAAGCGACTACATTTCATAATTCATAATTAAATTATTAACTTCGTTTGAAACAAGCATTACTTCGTGGAGAA
>CACVAQ010000212.1:0-2800 GCA_902727865.1 uncultured Aureispira sp.
AAGCATGAGCGGAGAGAACGAGCAGGCTTGGTGCTGTGCACCAAAAGATAAGCTCGATCTAATCCTAGTTTTGGGTAGATTTAAGCTGTAAAATATTAATTAATTATTTTTTGTCCTGTACTCAGATTAAAATTATAAATAAAATCTGAAGCGTTGCTATAAAGCTGCTTCGTACCTCGTAGAGACCACTTAATATAAGCGTTGGTCCTTTCTATGAGATGCGAAGCAGTTTTTTTGTTGTACAACAAAAAATGTACTTTAAAAATGACACATTGCCTTTATTAAGGAATCCATTTTCGAAGCATAATCGGAATAATTAGTAAATCACAAACCAAGGCAGAAATTAAGGTGGCACTAATCAAGATGCCAATCGTAATCGCAGGCGGATTAACAGACATTAATAAACTCAAGAACCCAAAAAATAGGATGATCGTTGTCAGACAAAGGGCTTTTCCTGTTTCTTGTAAGGTAATTCGAATGGATTCTTCCGTATCAAAACCTTTGTCCTTGGTGAGTTTAAATTTGCTCAACAGATGAATCGTATCATCAATTGCAATGCCAAAAATAATGGCAAAAACAATCGCTACACCAGCCTCTAAAGGAATGTTTGCATAGCCCAAAATAGCTGCGGCAATTAGCAAAGGAAGCATATTAGGGATGAGGGTAATAATCAGCATCTTGATATTCTTATAAATAAATGCGACCATCAAACTAATAATCAAAATAGCAAACAGTAGCCCTTGTAATAAAGAATCTCGGATATAAGAAGAGTTTTTGTCAATGATAATTCCTGTTCCAGTCGAACGGGTTTGAATGATTTCAGAATCAATATTTTCGGCAATCCATTGTTTGCTTTGTTCCCGAATCTTGTTGATATTATCTGCGCCAACGTCTAGGATTTTTGCCGAAATACGAGTGTGCTTTTTATCCTTACTCACCAAAATACCAAAATTGCCGTTTTTAGACATTCGTTTGGCGAGTTTTTGATACTTTTTAAACGCTTGGGCATTTTCTGGAAGCTTAAAGGCCTCTGGACTATTGGTATGATAGGCTTGGTTGATTGTTTTGTACAAACCTGTGATCGAACTCATTGATTTAACGGCAGGATATTGCTTAAAGTGTTGTTCTATTTTATCAATTTCTTGAATCACCTCAAAGTCATTTGCGTCATATGCTCCTTGTATACTCACGGCAATTTCAAAGGGTCTGAAACCACTAAATTCTTGCTCGAAAAATAGAAAATCTTTGGTTACTTCCGCCCCTTTGGGAAGAATCTTGATAAACTGTGTATTCGTGGTGACTTTGCTGATGCCGATGCAACAAACAACAACTAAAAAGGCAAAACCTGCTAAGATAGGGCGGGTATGTGTTTTGGTAATATTGTAGACCCAATCCATCCATTTGACCCAAAGACTCGGCTTGTCATGGAGTTTTATAATTTGCTCTTTTTGAAATAAAGCTAAAATAGTTGTGGTAAAAATAACGACAGAAATATAGGCAATCATAACGCCTAAGGCGGCATTGATTCCAAATTGTTGGATCGGAATTAATCGACTGGTTACCAAAGATAAAAAACCAATGGCAGTCGTGCTTGAAGTCAAGAAGATAGACATTCCAATCTCTCGAATCGTGATTTGAATGGCCTCAAATTTCGATTTTCCTTTTTGCAATTCATCAATGTACTTCGACATCACATGGATGACATCCGAGGTAGCGACAATAATCATAATAATAGGGTAGAGCAAAGCCATTGTATCTAAGGTCCGAGCGAAGATCCCTAGCATGCCTATAAACATCAATAAGCCAATTAAAATAGAAACCAAGGCAACGACAATTCCCCACAAACGACGGAACAAAAAAAGCATGACGATAAAAACTAGAAAGAAAGAGACGACCGTAGAAAGTATAAACTCACGGATTTGGAGTTTTACAATTTCTGTTTGGAAAAAGGCTCTTCCCAACAAATGATGGTCGTCAAACTCATGCGATTTGAGCAATTTTTTGACGTCTGCAATCATTAAACTGGCGGCTTTTTGACCAATGTTGTCTACTGTTTTGAGAACAACAACCAAGGTTTTGGCATCTTCAGAAATGAAATTGTCCACCAAACGCTCGTCTGCTAATATTTTCTGTTTGTCTTTTTCATAACGCGTGCTATCGTCCAAATGAATGGCAGGAATGGTGCTAAATCCTGTGAATGGATTTTTGATTGGATATTCTACTTGTAACAACGATTGTGCGCTCAATACAGGGCGCATGAGGAGAATGGAATCGCCAGTATCATTTGTACCGTTCACATAGACTAGATTGTCTACGCTATCTGGGCTGGGCGCTTCAAATTCAATCCGTCGAGCTTCTAACGAAAAATTTAAGACTCGCTTCAAAAAATCTTGTTCAAAAACGCCTGCTTCTCGATGAATGCCCACCAAAAGAAAATTATCATCGGGTTCAAAACGTTCTTTAAATTCTAAGAAAAATTTTAAATCTTCGTCCCCTTCTGGAAAAAATTGCTCAAAATCAAATTCAAATTGAACTCGATTCACCGCAAGATAGGTTCCTGCAATGGATAAAATTAAAAATAAAGAAATAATAAACTTTGGATAGCGTACAAACATTGAAGTTGGTTGAATTGATTTTTTTTGTACCAAAAATACGATACATTTTTTGAATGTCTACTCTATAACACCAATACAAAATATGTGTTTAGAAATTTCTATTAGAATTCAATCAAAATTGCATTTAATTCTAGTTAATTCTCTGTACTTTTGCTAGAGAATAGTTAAGCAGGATTAGTCAAAAA
>CACVAQ010000212.1:2900-5484 GCA_902727865.1 uncultured Aureispira sp.
TACTCTATAACACCAATACAAAATATGTGTTTAGAAATTTCTATTAGAATTCAATCAAAATTGCATTTAATTCTAGTTAATTCTCTGTACTTTTGCTAGAGAATAGTTAAGCAGGATTAGTCAAAAAATCAATTGTTTCAAATTTAAGGTAATCCTATTCTTGAACAACCTCCATAAAAGAGGCCACAATAGCATTAAATAAGTGGTCAAAAGTAAGTTTATGTCTAAAACAAGCCTTCCCGCTGCTGGAACTTCCAACACATTCGTTAACTATATTGCAACAATCATTAGTTTGATCATTATGTTGTATTTATTAGGCGTTTGGGGTTTACTGGCCATTTATACCAATCAGTTTCTAAATTATTCTAAAGAGAATATCCCTTTTTATATAGAGCTAAAAGACGACGCAGGGGAATCCCAAGTATTTGCGTTTCAAAAATCTTTAGAAGCGAGTCCTTTTGTAAGGGAAAAAACCGTAGAATACATTTCTAAAGAAGCGGCATTGGATCTGTTTGAGAATGATGCTATTATGACAAAAGAAGATGTCTTGTTGTTTGGTGAAAACTTATTACCGAATATGATTCGTTTTTATTTGAAGGAGGCAAATTTTTCAGATTATGCGCAAATTGTCAAAGAAATAGAAGTAAATACCTTTGTCGAACAGGTGTTTTATACAGAAGCGCCTGCCGAAAGTCTTTCGGGTAAAGTATATCGTTTAGAAACAATATTATTGGTATTAATGCTTTTTTTTATCTTTGTTGTCGTTACCTTAATGAAGAATACGCTGAAGCTAACGTTCTTGGCAAACAAAGAGTTGATCAGAACCATGCAGGTCGTTGGAGCTACTTTAGAAAAGATGGCCGCACCATATATTCGACAAAGTTTGAAAAATGGATTTTTGAGTGGTATTATTGCAGTTGCTTTTTTATGGTTGACAAGAGTTTTGTTAGAAAATGGCTTGGGAACGTTCGAAGAGTACGATTTAGATTTTTGGACCAGTATATTGTCGGTTGTAATTATTGTTGTAGGGATCGTATTGTCTTGGATTTGTACTAGACACAGCGTTCAAAAGTACTTAAAGAAACCAGTAGAGGACTGGGACGTGTAAAGTGATTTTAGCGTATTAAAATAATAAAAAATAGAAATTTTAAATAATAGAACAATTATGGGTAAAGGAGATAAACAAAAAGAGGAAAGTGTAGAAGCGATGAAGGCGGCTAGTGTGGCAAGAAAAAGAGGAGAGAAAGTTAAAAAAGAATTGCTTTTTTCTCAAACAAACTACCTTATTATTGGGGTTGGTTTGGTCATGGTGATTGTTGGTTTGTTTTTAATGTCTGGAGGACATAACGATCCAAATGAGTGGAAGCCAGAGGTGATTTATAGTTTTGTACGTATTACGGTTGCCCCATTAGTGATTTTGAGTGGTTTGGGGGTCGTAATTTTTGCAATTTTTAAAAATACAGACAAAGAAGTGCCAACGTTCGAAGGCTAGACGTTAAGGAGCATCCTAGCTATATCGGTTGTCAAAGAACCCAAATAGCAAGGACTATTAAATTCAGAAGAACAGCTATTCAGTACGGTGTATTCAGTACTTCATGGCGTTTTTTTTTGATAAAAACAGGAAAAATAATCTGAGAAATGAAAATAAATAAAAGGACTTTTTTGTCTTGTTTATTTTACTTTTTTGGGGCTATACAGGTACGAAGTATAGGGACATATTAGCATAGATAATTATGGAGTGGTTTGAGGCATTAATATTAGGCATGGTTCAAGGATTGACGGAATACTTGCCCGTAAGTAGTAGTGGACATTTGGGCTTGGGAAAAATACTGTTGGGGATCAACCCATCAGCGACCAATGAGTCGTTTGGAACAACCTTCGATGTCGTTTTGCATTTGGCAACGGTGTTTAGTACTTGGGTGATTTTGCGCAAAGAAATTGCAGAAATATTCAAAGGCTTATTTCAGTTTAAACTCAATGAGGAATTTTGGTTTTCTGCTAAAATTGTCGCCTCTATGATTCCTGCCGTTATTATTGGACTCGCCTTTGAAGATCAAATAGAAGCTGCCTTTGAAGGCTCTGCGTTTTTGATTGGCTTGATGCTGTTTCTAACTGGAAGCCTTCTGTTTTTAGCCGACAAAGCAACCAAAACAGATGGAAAGGTAGGGTTTAAAGAAGCTATTTTGGTTGGAATTGCACAAGCGATTGCCTTGGCACCAGGTATTTCTCGCTCTGGAGCGACTATTTCAACTTGTGTTTTATTAAACATAGACAAAGAACGAGCGGCACGATTTTCTTTTTTGATGGTCATGCCTTTAATTCTCGGAAAAGTAGCCAAAGATTTGTTGGGCGGTAAATTTGCGTTAGAGTCTGAAACATTGCTTCCTATGGGCATTGGCTTTTTGGCTGCCTTTGTTGTGGGCTTAGTTGCTTGTACGTGGATGATAAATTTGGTCAAAAATGGAAGATTGGTCTATTTTTCGATGTACTGTTTTGTGGTAGGAGCTGTTGCCGTTGGTTATAGCTTAATTTATACAGCATAAAATAAGTGTTTTGCTCTGTATGCAGGTTTAAAATAACGTGA
>CACVAQ010000213.1 GCA_902727865.1 uncultured Aureispira sp.
AAAAAATATACGAAGAGCATTCCTTATCTGGAGAATTATTTAAACCGAAATTCAGATGGCGGAGAGGCTTGGCGTATGTTAGGCGAGAGTTATAGCCAGACGGGTAAACCGAAATCAGCTTCCAAAGCGTTTGAAAAAGCGGATCGTTATAGCACGGGAAACGATCAATTGTATGAGCGTTTGGAAGGAAGTATTGCAAAATATGGGCGAGAAGCTAGTGAATACACTAAAGAGGGGAAGTATCAAGAAGCCATTTCGGTCTTGGAAAAAGGAATCATGGAGCATTCCAAAGCGGCTTCTTTGCATTTTAATCTGGGATTGAATTACATCGAAGTGGGGAATGTGAAAAAGGCAAGCGAAGAATTTAGAAAAACGATTGATCTAGAACCAGCGCATGCCAAAGCCTACCAAGGGCTTGGGTTGATTCATTACGAACGAGAAGAATATAGGGATGCTGGAGCCTATTATTTGGCAACGATTGAGGCAGGAAAACAAGATGAATTTGTTTATTATAAACTCGGAAGCTGTTTCTTTAAATTAAAGCGCTTTAACAAAGCTGTAGAAGCTTATCAAGCGTCTATTCGTTTAAATTCAAAGGAAAAACGCTATCATTTTGCTTTGGGGGCGGCTCATATGGCGCTGAATGAACAGCACGACGCAATTGCTGCGATGGAAACGGCTCTGAAATTGGACCCAATGTACTTGGATGCACAGTATAATATTGCGGTTGCTTATCTGAAAATGAGCGAGTATAGTCAATCTATTACGGAAGCAGAAAAAATTCTAGCCAAGAACAGTGACTATGCCAAAGCTTACTTAGTGATCGGTCACGCACACAAGCGAATGGGGAATTATATTTTGGCAGATCGTTTTCAGAAAAAAGCAGAACGTATGGACCCTAGTTTGAAACCGTAATTCAATGTGTTATTTTGATAGAATTAATTGGGGAACAGTTTTGAATTATCCTTAAAATCTAATATATTTAACGCACAACTTTTATAAGTTGAGCTAAAGTACCTTAATTATAGAGACAAAAAATAATCAAATTGTTATGGCAGAAGAAGATAAGGATTTAGAAATCGCAATTGGGCATGTAGTTGATATGGTTGGTAGTGGTTTGTTAAAACGAAAAGAAGAAGGAATTGAGTTGGAACGTAAAGTGCGTAATTTCTGGAATAAAATTAAAAAAGGAATGCCAGAAGAAGTAGGCACTAATATGGAAGCGGAGCCAGAAGACGAAGCAGCCAGAAAAGCATTTTCCGTAGAATTAGACCGATTAATGAAATCTCAAAACGTAAAAATGAGCATTGTTGCTTTGCTTTACAATAGTGGCATTCGTTTTTAGGAACGACACTTAATAGATGAACTAGTCCGCTCTAGTAAGGTATCTAAGCACAAGGATGTTTTAGGTATCGTAAAAGTAACGTTTATATTAAGACTATAATGGAGTCATCCCGTCTATTCGAGGATGGCTTCTTCTTTTTTGTAACAAGACCCTCTCTTTTCGATATGACTTTTTTAACAAAAATGTTAAAGCCTGTTTTAAAATGGTTCATACATAAACAAGCAACAAATAACCTTCCTAATCTTAATGAAACAATTCATGCGCCTGGCTTAAAAAGCAAGGTCGAAATTATTCGAGATCAATGGAGTGTGCCTCATATTTATGCCGATAACAAAGAAGATTTGTTTTTTGCGCAAGGTTATGTACACGCTCAAGAACGTTTGTGGCAAATGGAGTTGACTAGAAGAGTCGTTTCTGGTCGTTTGTCAGAAGTGATAGGGAAAGATGCGTTAAATGTCGATCGTATTGCTCGAATAATGGGTTTTAAAGCATTGGGGCAAGCAGATGAAAAAGAATTTGAAGCTGAACGTTTATTTTCCTATTTGGAAAGCTATGTAAAAGGGATCAACTATTTTATTGCCACTTGCAAATATCCTCCTGTTGAATTTAAGTTGCTGAAAATAGCGATGGAAGATTGGACGGTAGCCGATTGTTTTGGAATGGGGCGTTTACTGGCCATGCAGATGTCGCAAGGCTGGTTGCATGAGCTAGAGCGCATGGGAATGGTCGAGGTTTTTGGCTTTGAAAAAACACAAGAAATCTTCCCCGAATATTTAGCCAATAATCCTGTTTGTTTAAAATACGGAATCGAGACGAATCAAAGAAAAGGCGATGGGACATTGGAAGCCTTTAAAGGTCCTTTTTTGCGCCCTTTAGGAGGGAGTAATAATTGGGTAGTGGCGGCAGATAAAATGACGACGGGCGCTGCTGCCTTGTGCAATGACCCTCATTTGTTGATTAATACGCCTAACATTTGGTACGAAAACCATTTGGTAGCACCCGATTATGAAGTAACAGGGGTTTCTATTCCTGGCGTTCCTTTGGTTTTAATTGGTCATAATGCAACTATCGCTTGGGGCGCAACCTTGACCTATGCCGATATTCAAGATACGTATATCGAAAAATTTACCAGTGAAGATAGTGTACAATATCATTTTGGAGAGCGTATTCTAAAAGCAAATGTGCAGGTTGAAAAAATATACATCAAAGGAGAAAAAATACCACATGAAGAGCGAGTACTTAAAACGCATCATGGTCCTGTTATTTTAAATATAGATGGCACGCATCGAATTTCTCTTTGCTCTAAAGCCTTGCAAAAAAATGAGATGATTTTTGGGTTTTATGAACTAAATATAGCAAAGGGCTGGAATACTTTTGTTGGTGCTTGTAAAAAATTGACGATTCCTTCTCTAAGTTTGGTTTATGCCGATACTGAAAATAATATTGGCTACTATATGACTGGAGAAGTTCCAATTCGTGCTAGGGCGAAGGGTTTACTGCCCAGTAATGGGTACGATGGCTTACATGAATGGACTGGGCGCGTCCCTTTTGAAGAGATGCCACATGTACTGAATCCCTTACAAGGCTATTATTATACTTGTAATAATAAGTTGGTGGCCGATGATTTTCCATACGACTTGGGGAATATATGGATGAATGGCTATAGAGCCAAACGATTGGACCTGCTCATTAATTCAAAAGATAAATTTAGCTTCGAAGATTTTGCAGCATGGCAATTAGATTTTGTTAGTCTGCCAGGCGAGGCATTTGTGAAACTAGTACAAGGATTGCAAGGCAAAGAAGCGTACGCAAAGCTATCTGAGAAGACTAAAAAGACAGTAGATTTATTTGTTGCTTGGGATTTTAATTTAACGTCAGATTCTGTTGGGGGAGCTATTTATCAAGTTTTGAAACAAGAGTTGATTGATTTAATTTTTGATAAAAGTGCGCCAATACGAGGTGCTGTGACTCAGAAGGAGTTGCCGATTTTTGTCATTTCAGAATTTTTTGGACACGATGTGACAGCAATTTTGCGCTTGTTTGATAAGCCCGATTCTACCTGGTGGGCAATTTCGCCAGACGAAACCTTGATCAAAGCTCTAGAAAAGACAAGTGCTTACTTAAGTAAAACACTAGGAGCAAATACGGATCATTGGACCTGGGGGAGCTTGCATCCTATGATTGCCAAACATGCCCTTGGGGTCAAACCGATCTTGGGCGAAATTTTTGACACAGGAAACATTCCTATCGGAGGAGATACCGACACGCTTTGTCAGATTTCTTTTGTGCCAGGAGAGCATTATGGCGGTAAATCCTTGATTGGGGCATCGTATCGACAGATGATTGACATGGGCAATTTAGCGAACTCTAAATGTATTACGCCCGTTGGTCAAAGTGGTAATGTTCAATCGCCGCATTATAAGGATCAAATGGACTTGTGGGTCAAAGGAGATTACAAACCAATGGTTTGGACTAGAGCGCAAGTTGAACAGTACAAATTATATAGTGGAACGATCAATCCATCGGAGGAATGAAAAAAATAACCATAAGACGTTGACGTTTTATGGTTGTTTTTTTATTTGTTTTAGGCAAATCGGTTACTTAGAACGCAAAGGCAAGTCCTATTTCTAAACCAATTTCAAAAGGATAGACATATCGTCCACTTGGAGCGGTGTAGAAACTGCCATTATGTGAAACGAAATTAACAGATTCTACGGGTTGAAAACGTCCTGATAGTTGGCTGTAAAGACTAATCTTTTCAGAAACTTGATAGGAGAGCCCTATGCCTGTTTGAATCGCAAACGTAGCCAAGGTAGAGTAGTTGTTATAGGCAATTCGAATCATTGGGTTAATTCCTACTTCAAAGTAAGGTTGCCATTTTTTTTGCCCCAAACGATATTGAACGGCTAAAGGGATTTCTAAGAAAAGATTATTTGAAATACTTTTTGTATCCGAATAACTGGTTAATGTTAAATTCCAACTTGCTAATCGTAGTCCTCCTTTTAAAGAAAAGCCATGCCCTAATATACGTTGATAATCAATGCCAAATCGGTAGTTTACGGCTTCGGAAACTTCTTTTGGATAATCGTCCCTAGTAGGCGGACCAATGGCTAGATCTATATAATGGTTGTCTCCTACATAATACTTACTGTTGCTGGTTCCGAATGCGATTCCTGTCGAGAAATTGATCGAATTTTTCTTTATGACTTCTTGAGCGATTAGCGAAAAAGGGAGTATTAAGACAATACTTAGAAATAGATGCTTCATGAATATGCTGTTTTATTAAGTTGAGAGGGAGTTGTAATTGGAAGACTGGAAGCCGTTCGGGCAAGGTTTTTATTAAAAATAAAAAGCGCCTCCTAACTCTAGACCAATCTCAAAAGGTGTGATGTCGTATTCATTGGAGGTAACTCTAAAACGACTAGAGATTTGTCCGAAAATCGAGAAATGATCGGAGATTTGATAAGAAAGCCCTGCACCAGCGTGTAAGGCTAGATGTATTTTGATTGGTTCAGGCGAATAGCTATAAACAGGTTCGTTACTTTGCAGGTAGAACATAGGACTTCCGCCAACTTCTAGATAAGGTTGGACGGCCTTGTTGCCAAATTTATATTGTAAACTGATCGGTGTTTCGAGGTAATGGACATCTATTTGGTGTATTAAAGTTTGGTTATGGGTATACTTTTCGCTCCAATTTGCGAATCTTGCCCCAATTTTAGCATGAAAGCCTTTGATAATTCTACGTTGGTAGTCGATCCCAAAGCGGTAGTTGGCGCTTATTAATAAGGTACGATCAACTTTTGGAATAAAATCTTGGGTATTTCTGTTTTTTAAGCGATGGTATTCTTCGCCTGTAAGTTGGTTTGCGATGCTAATGCCAGTAATAATACTCAATGCATTATCTTTGTCTTGCGCCCAAGAGAGTAGGGGGAATAGAAGGCTTAGAATTAGAATAAATTGTTTCATAGAAGTCGTTTTTGGTAGTGTGGTGTTCCCTTTTGAAGGATGCTTACTATTTATAACGCAAAGAAGTCGGGATAGGTCGAGGGACCTTGCTACCTTTAACATTTGAACGTATGTTGGATTTTGTTGCGTACTTTTATACTTTTTCAACTC
>CACVAQ010000214.1 GCA_902727865.1 uncultured Aureispira sp.
CTAATCAAGTAGCCGCTAAGCTGCCTAATAAATTTCATCCAAAGAATTTCATCCAAAGAAAAATTACCTAAGGGAGCGCAAAAGTATAAAAAACTTTTTAATATAAAAACAAGCAAAGTAAAACTATTGTTTACAGGACCCCTCGACAAATCGAAGCAATCGAAGCGATTTTGTGTACGTAACAACTATTCAGTTTCGTAAGATGCGTTTTTTGTTGGTGTACGCTTGTTTAGTTGTGTTGTAACGGACAAGTTAATCTTGGCTTTTAATCGCAAAATTTCCCTCATAAAAGGAAGCCAGCCAAATATTGACATACCATTCTACTTTTTTAGTATAGGAGCCAAAATGCAGTTCTCTGCCAGCATTAGAAGTACCCAAGACGAGTATTTTGTTTTTAAACAAGGCAATGCCTTGGCAATAATTTGTACCATTCGTTCCCTCAATATTCAAACCCAAAAGATTTCCATACGTATTATACTTGGCAACGAAGAAACTATAACAATTATAGTTATGATAAGAATGGTTCTTATTTGGTTCTTCAATACGTCCAAAGTTGCCAGTGTAGCCGTTTCCAAACAAGTAAATATGATTTTTTTCATTTAGTAAAAGCCCATTTATTGTTTGCCTACCTTCAATGGTTTTGGACCAAATTTGTCGTTGATTGGAATCGAATTTAATTAAAAAAGCTCTGGAATGCTGTGTATGTATTAAAGCATACACATTTTGTTCCTTATCACAAGCAATGTCCATCCCAAAAGAAGTAGGCGTGGAGACCAAGGAATCTAAAACCCATTGTACTTCCCCTGCTGGATTGTACTTTATAATAAAACTCTGGTTTCCATTGTCTTGCCCTTTTAAGCGTTGCTTGGAAAATGCAATGCTTTTTACAAAAGATCCTGTAAGGTAACTATTGGACTGCGCGTCTAAGGCAATTCCCGTAATTTGAGATTGACTAAGCGTATCGCCTTCTTTTGTCCAAAGAATATCCCAAGCAGCATTGAGTTTTGTCAACGCATAACTAGACTTAATAACATTAGGTGCCTCAGCAGTACTATAATAATAATAGCCTCCAATGAGGAAATTACCTTGCGCATCCAACACACAAGCATTGGACACTTGCCCTTTTTGGGAAGGTATAATTTTTGCTCGAAGGACTTTTCCTGTCGGACTATATTGGCAAATAAAAAGATTGGATTGATTAGAATGCAAATAGGATTTATTTTTTCGGACCATAGAATCCTTACTAGAACTCAAGAACAAACTTGTATTTCGAACTTGACCAACCGTGTATACATTTCCCAACTTGTCTAACAAAACCGTACTCGTTCTTGCATGACCAATGCCATAGCGAATCCACAACAAGGTTCCCTGTGGATCTCTTTTGCTCAAAAAGTAATTGCTATCCTTAAATTTAAGGGCATTAAAGCCCTCCACATATAGCGAATCTTCTAGCCACATCTTATCCGAAAAATACCCTGTAGAATAACTATTACCAAAGGAATCAATTACCAAACTGCTGCCCTTGCTCTGTCGCAAAAAATCGGTAGAAACCACCCATTCAGGAGTCGCTTTATTGAGCTCTTTAGAAATATCCTGCGCCCATATTGAGCTAGGAATGAGCCAACAAAAAGCACAAAAAATCAAAACTAATTTGAATGGTGTCGAAGGATGAAGCATCAGCATTACAGTTACAAGTGTTAATAATATTGGTTCTTTGACCCTTTTTGACAGCCGCTACTATTAAGGCTTTGGTTTTACTATTTCAGTAGTAAATAAGTTTGCTGACAGCCAATAACGTAGGCACCAAGCCTTACTACTATGAAAAAGAAAAAGAGCCTGCTTTGGCAAAAACGGGCAACCAAGCATAATATTTAGCTAGCGTACTAGCTACAACGTACTGAATCATTAGATGCTTAGGAAAGATGTGTTGGAAGCTATTATAAATAGCAAAAAAAAAGAAGGCGAATCTTAACTTGCCTCTAGAGCAGCTTTAAAATTCGCCTTCAAAATATAGGATAAAAAATGCCATTAGATCTCTAAATCCTCCGTACTAGTAACGACATGATACCGAGGATCGTCAATTGATTTTTCAATAATCGTTTCAAATTTTTGGTTGGCCTTTAGCAACAAGACTTGACATTCAGGGCTAAGATGGGTTAGCTTGATGCTCTTGTCCAAGTCCAAGTATTTATTCGCAATAGAACGAATCGCCTCAATTCCAGAGTGATCGTTTACTTTTGACTCAATAAAGTCAATTTCAATATGATCAGGATCGTTCTTCGCATCAAATTTAGACGTGAAATTTTGTACAGAACCAAAGAACAAAGGCCCCCAAATTTCATATACTTTAGTACCATCTTCCTTGATACGCTTTCTTGCACGAATCATAATCGCATTTTTCCAAGCAAAAACCAAGGCAGACATAATAACACCCGCAATAACAGCAACCGCTAAATCTTCTACCACCGTAATCGCAGAAACAGCAATCAAAACAAAGGCATCAGACATTGGAATTTTGTGCAAAATTCTAAAGCTACTCCAAGCAAACGTTCCAATAACCACCATAAACATAACCCCAACTAAAGCAGCAATCGGAATTTGCTCAATCAAGGGCGCACCAAATAAGACAAAACAGAGCAAGGCAATCGAAGCCGTTATACCCGACAAACGACCGCTACCGCCAGATTCTACATTGATAATAGATTGTCCAATCATAGCACAACCACCCATTCCACCAAACAAACCATTCAAAATGTTAGCACCACCTTGTGCCACACATTCTCTATTTCCATTACCCCGACTTTCGGTCAGGTCGTCAATTAAATTCAAGGTCATCAAGGATTCAATCAAGCCAATTGCAGCTAAAACAGCGGCCATTTTTATGATAAAGAACCAGTGTCCATCTAAGGTATGGAATAAGCCCCAAAATTCAGTCTGAAATTGCGGTAAAGTTCCTTCTAAACCCTCTCCACCACCATCGCGGATAAAAGAACCCACGGTACTTACATCCAAACCACCAAAGATAGTAATAGATGCCACGATAATAATCGCAACCAAAGCAGAAGGTACTTTTTCGGTTAATTTAGGCAAGAAATACATGATCGCCATCGTCAAGCCAACTAAGCCCAACATAATAAACATTTCAGAGCCCTGTAGCCATTGTGTTTTTTCTTGAACGTCTCCCTCAACGATGATTTCAATTGTTTCTTGGAACATGCCCATCTGTGCTAAGAAAATAACAACCGCCAAACCATTCACAAAACCCATCATCACAGGATGCGGAATGAGTCGAACGAATTTTCCAAGCTTAAAGAGACCCGCTGATATTTGGAAAGCTCCAACAAGCAATAAGGTAATGAATAGCCACTGCAAGCCTAAATCGGCAACAGGAGTCGCCAAGCCATCTCCAACATCATTTCCCATTTTGATAATATAAACCATGACAACAGCCATTGCACCCGTCGCACCAGAAATCATGCCTGGCCGCCCACCAAAAATAGCGGTAATCAATCCCATCATAAAGGCTCCATACAGTCCTACCAAAGGATCAACTCCTGCGACAAAGGAAAAAGCGACTGCTTCAGGAACCAAGGCTAAGGCAACGGTTAGACCCGATAAGATGTCATTTTTGGGGTTATGAGTAAAACTTCGTAAAAAACTTTTCATCAATGCTGTTTTTTATAATATTTATGCTTGTTATGGCAATTTAATAGTTTGCTAAGAGAGATAGTACTTGACTTAAAAAATGTGCGAAGATAGGGTTTTAGTTTATAATTTCGGGTAGGAGAGGAATAAAGAATACTTTTATTTTGATAAAAAGATTAAATACAGTGTAACAAAAGTTATTAAGTAGTGGGTAAGTATGGTGTCAGACACTTTCAAAGTGTCTGACACCATACTTAAAGCATCCTCACTATTCTTTAGGTATAATTATTTAACTTTTGATCTATTAAAACTTTTGTTACGCTGTATTAAAATGCTCTTAGTCAAGGACTACTTGTAGATTGAAAAAGAAAAGCCTTATACCATTGGTATGGTATAAAGCTCTGATTAGTCTATTGATAGGGGCTTTTGTTCTTGTTGTTAATAACAAAATGAAGAGACTAGCTATTTTTTTGAACGACTAAGACATAATAGTCAAAAAAGAAGGCTTTGTCTTTGTGAATCGTATGGATAAGCTTCCCGCCACGTTGGGTCAACATCTTTTGATATTCTTCCAAATCGTATTGGTGTGGATGCAAAATGTCGCCAGGGATCGCTCGAAAAAGGTGTTTAAAAAAACTATGATTGTGCGCATCAATAGACACCACTAAAAAACCACCCTCTTTGGTTGCTGCAAACAGTTGTTCCCAACAGGCGTCCAAGTCCGAAACGTGGTTAATTGCATTCAAACAAAAAACATAATCATAAGCTGTTTTAGGCTCAAATTGCTCCAAAGCTTGGGCCATAAAATTGACGCTAGGATAGTCGGCCGCTTTAAAATGCGTTAACTTTTCAGCATAAGAATCCAGCAAGGGATCAACCGCATCAACTTGTTGTTGCTCTAGTATCGTAAAAATACCAGCAGGTCCACAACCCGCATCTAAGCAAATTGCGCCTTTCGGAACGTCTAAGTTGCAGTCTTGTAGAAAGGTGTTCCAATAGTCTTTTTTCCAAGTTAAATATTCTGTCTTATCTTTTTTATTCAAATAACCTTGCCACCATCGTATTTCGGCCGCTTGCGCTATTTTCCAGCGTAGTTTCATGTGCTTAGTATCACTTTTTTTTGTGTAAACTGCAAGATACAACAATTCACCAATTTTTAGAATGTAGGCTAAGGCTTCTACTGCTGATTCTATTTCTAGAATAGGCTTTAATATAAGGAAATTAACAAATGTATAACATATTTTTAACACAAAAAAAGTAAGGTGTATTTATGAGGCTTTAAATTTTATGTTAGTTTTGTAGGATAATATCATTATTATAAAACTTTATAACACATATAAATCATGAAAAAATTAATCTTATCTTGTGCTGTTGCAGTTACTGCTGCTGTATGTTTTTCTTCTTGTGCTAAAGATTCTTGTTACGAATGTGAGCAAACAGCTTCTTCTGTAGAAACTGTTATTAGTGTTTGTGAAGAAACTATCACAACAACAACAACAAGTGGTGGATCTACTAGTGAGGCTTCTGTAGAATTGGGTAACACCAATAAAACTACTTACAGAGAATCATTGGAAGCAGCAGGATATACTTGTGTAAACAAGTAATATAAAGAAAACTGAATATTAGAGACTGTCTTGATAGGCAGTCTCTTTTTTTGTTTAGTATTAAATGAACTAAACCTTAAGTCCAATCTTTCGAATCAATTCCCCCGCCTCCTCTAAGACATCCTCCGTCTTAGCAAAACAAAAGCGCACGACTTTATTATCCAAATTATTATGATAAAAAACAGAAATAGGAATGACGGCAACGCCAT
>CACVAQ010000215.1 GCA_902727865.1 uncultured Aureispira sp.
TATTAAAAGAAACACGAAAAAAAATCACCCCTATGTATACAAAAAGAAATTACAGTTTTTGGATGATGTTCAAATGGTCTAAAACACCCTTTTTTATGGGACTGATTTATTCCGCTACAATAGGATTCATTCAATATCAGGGGTTTGACCTTGCGCTGCCCTGGGAACCTGTTAGTATTATTGGTATTGCGCTTGCCTTTTATTTGGGCTTCAAGAACAACAGTTCTTATGATCGACTATGGGAAGCTCGAAAAATTTGGGGCGGGCTTGTGAACGACAGCCGTTCTTTGGGGGCGGCGATTATGTCTTTTGTTCAAGGAAAAAACAAAGCAGCGATTCAAAAAGAATTAATCTATAGGCATATCGCTTGGCTAACCGCTTTGCGCCATCAGTTGCGACTAAGCAAGGAGTGGGAACATTCAGAACTTCGCATTAAAGGAAAATACTTCCCTGTTGCTTCGGAAGATTATCACAATAAACTGAATAAGGAATTAGGGCTATTTTTAAGCCCCGCAGAAGTGGCTGTTTATGATGAAAAAACGAATACAGCAACGCAAATATTGGTCACTCAAACCAAACGGCTCCAAGAATTAAAAGACCAAAATTATTTTGACAATTTTCGCCACATGGAATTCTATCAATTGATCCGCTCGTTTTACGATGGGCAGGGCAAAGCAGAACGCATTAAAAACTTCCCTTTTCCTCGTCAATATGCGTCTACGGCACTTTGGCTAAATTTTACGTTTTGTTTATTTTTGCCCTTTGGGATGTTGGGCTTTTTTCCAGCAGTAGATATTTGGTTGTTGTGCCTTTGCCCTTTTATGTCTGCCTTGTTAATTTGGATTTACTTTTTAATGGAAAAAATTGGCGATTACTCTGAGAATCCATTTGAAGGTTCTTTCAACGATGTTCCAATTACGTCGATCGCTAGGGCGATTGAAATTGATTTGCGAGAAATGATCGACGACACGGACATTCCTGCACCACTTTCATCTGAAAAGGGTTTCTTGCTCTAAAAAAGAAGAAAACAGGCACTTTTCGAGTGCCTGTTTTCTTCTTTTTAAATTCATCCTCAAATACTACTTATTGCGACTCCCGTACCACACGGAAACCGTTGTACTTATTGCCTTTTTTTTCATCTGTATACCAGCGCTTCAAAATACGACAGGTGTTTTCACGGTCTCTTTTTGTGCTTGTCTCGGAGCCCCAAGATGCCCCTCGAAGCACTTTCCCAGGAGACGTTGAACTACGAGAAGAAGGCCCTTTAGGGTTTTTCGTATTGGGCGCAACATCGGCATAATACGTTTCTCCATACCAGTCGCCACACCACTCTCTAACATTTCCAGTTAGGTCGTAGATGCCCAATTCATTGGGTTGTTTTTTGCCAACAGGATGCGTCTTCTGCCCGCTATTATCACGATACCATGCCACTTCGTCTAGGTCTTGATTTCTAGCAGATAAATAATCTTCCTGTCCATTTCTAGCCGCATATTCCCATTCTGCCTCGGTAGGCAATCGGTATGTTTGTCCTGTATGATCGCTTATGATGTTTAGAAATTCTTGAACCTCTACCCAGGAGACCATTTCGGCAGGGCAATCGTCACAGCCCTCAAAATGAAAGTTCTTTGCCCCCATAATGCCTTCCCATTGCGATTGCGTCACCTCAAATTTCCCTATAGAATAATCATCTAACTGAATGGTATGCAGTGGTTGTTCATCCGCTTCACAGCGTTCGAAAGAATTATAATTAGACCGATAACTAGAACGGCAGCCCATATTAAAAGAACCGCCCTTAACTAAGACTAAACTTTCCTCTATTTCTGTCATAACAGCGGATCTTTGATAAGAATAAACGCTTTTGACACCGACTAGTATTAAAATAGCTGCAAGAACACTAAAGGCTATTTTTTGCTTTGTCTTCGACTTACTTCTTAGAGCATTCCCTTGGTTACGCTTTTTATTTTGATTCTGATTCTTGTTAATGACATAATTGGTAGAAAACGGCGCCGCATTAAGGCTTGTTGCTGCTTTCTTAAGGGGGCTTTCTTGAAGCGGTGTTGTTGGCAGCACGCTTGGCGCTGTTGGACGTACAGAAGGTCTGCCTTCTTGTGGAGTTGGAACAGAAAAATCAAGCTCCAGTACCTCCTTTGCCAATTCAAGCACAGATGTGTAGCGCTTGGGCAAGTCATTCTCTGTGGCCTTCTTGATTAGGCGATCCCAATTGGTATTGGTTGTTGGTAAGGTCTCGTTGACAATTTTAGTCTGTAACTCAAAGGTACTAATCGTTTTGGCGTTGTAGGGCTTTTTTCCCATCACCATTTCCCACAAGACGACTCCAAGGCTATACACATCCGATTGATAGGTCACCGCTTTGGTGCTTTTAATTTGCTCAGGGCTCATGTATAGAGGTGTTCCGAGGACTGAATTGGTCCCTGTCACGGTATACTCTTCCTTGTCTTTTTCGGTGTTCTTTGCAATGCCAAAATCAAGTAATTTTATGTTCTCGTCCTTTGTTAACATAAAATTAGACGGCTTAATGTCCCGATGGATAAATCCAGCCTGGTGTACATAGTCCACTGCGTCTAACATTTGCAGGAACAGGTTTTTTATCGCTTCATTGTTAAGTTCGTGGGAACTTTCTAGTTCCTCTTTAAGTGTTTTTCCGTCAATATACTCCATGACAAACGCCACCATTCGCCCCTCTTCTACCAAGTCGGTGACTCGTACAATATTGGGATGGGACATTTTGAACATGCTCCGAGCTTCTGCCAAAAAGCGTTTTCGAATATTTTCATTATGCGTGTACTCCACATTCAAGAACTTGATTGCCACATCGGTTCTGAATTTAGTGTTCTCCGCTAAATAAACGGTTGCCATGCCCCCTTTACCAAGCTTCCTCTTGAGCTTGTATTGCGATATATCGTATTTAAAGTTTCCCACTATTTTGAGTTATTTTTGTTAACGGCTCCAAATACGCTATACGGTTTCCAAAACCCCATAAAGAGAATGCTGTTAAACGCCAGCATAATAAAATAATCTAAAGCTGTAACAGGTTCCTCTTCTAAACGTCCTCCCATCGCAGCAAAGGCAAGCCCAGCAAGCAGGGACAGAAAAACGATCACCCCAACAATTCTAAAATAAATTATACCTGGTCCTTTTACTAAAAACAAATTGATAAACAATCGGAATAAAGCGTAAGTAAATACGATTCCGTACAAAAATACTCCGATTATAAAAGAGGCTTGCTCCCTCGAAAGCGCTACATCTTTACTAAAGTTCATTCCCTTCCCCACTATATAGAGAATAGGAAAGAGAACTGCTGCACTCATAAAAATATAGGTACTAAAAGTTGACTTCTTAAAATCTAGGTATTTTACTAAATATTGATTAAACCCGTACAAAATTCGAATCGTTAAAAACGCTTCTATAATTGTCAACCAAGAAATAACAGTCCCTTTGTGGACTGTTATTTCTATGAAACCCCAACAAGCAAGCAGCACAACATAATACATCGTTTCAAAAACGGTATTTCCTTTAATTCCTCCTTTAGGCAGATTAGCCGCAGGTGTTTTGTCAATATGTTGAACAGGCGGTATTTCCCCCGAATTGGAATGCTTCGTTCCAGCCTGCTCTACCGCTGCCATCAACTTCCCCATTCCAGTATATCTATCCGAAGGGAGTTTTTCGGTTGCTTTTTTAATAATGGCATCCCAGATCGTATGAGTTGGCTCTAAAGGTTCATTGACAATTTGGGTTTGAAGTTCAAAGGCACTAATCGAGGAGATATTATATGGCGCAACTCCTTTGACCATTTGCCAAAGCAACACTCCAAGACTATAAATATCTGTCTGTAGGCTTACGTTTTTGGTGCTTTTAATCTGCTCTGGACTCATGTACATAGGCGTTCCCATTTGCTGAGTCGTTTGGGTTTCGGTATAATCAGCGATGGACGTATCCATGTTTTTAGCGATTCCAAAATCCAACAATTTGAGGTGACCTTCTGCTGAGATCATAAAATTAGAGGGTTTTATATCTCTGTGTATCATACCTCTATCGTGTACGTATTGCAGTGCATTTATTATTTGAACAAGAAGGGTCTTTATTTCTGTATTGGACAAACTTCCTTTTTTGGCAAGGTATTCTTTTAAGCTTTGCCCCTCCACATATTCCATTACAAATGCCACGTTGGTATCCTCTTCGATCAAATCAATTACTGGAATAATATTGGGGTGGGACATATTTGCCATACTCTTAGCCTCTGACAAAAATCGCTTGCGAATATTGGAGTCTTTTGCCAAATCATCGTTGAGTATTTTTACAGCAACCTTCTTACCTAAAGATTCATGCTTCCCAAGATAAACGGTTCCCATTCCTCCTTTACCAAGCAAATGTAGGATTGTGTATTGTCCAATTTTCAAATTAGTGAGGCTCATGTTCTTTTGTATTCAAGTTGCGTTTTAAGAATTTAGTTTGGAGATCCATTTCGGGCGACTATTCGCTCCAGAGCTTAGTAGCCAATAAAGATAGAAGCAGCACGACAAGTACGATCAATGCTATGTTCGTCCTTTTTAAGTTTTTTTTTTCAAGTACTTGTTCTTCAACTTGAATTAGATAGGCAGAATAATTATCCCTTGTTTTTCCTTCACAATAGTTAGATATGACATTTATTCCATCTTGGGGGCTTATTTTTCCATTCAATATTTTTGCCAGCAAGGCGCTCGTGACCTGTTCCAAAATACCATCGGTACACATAAAAAAGTAATCGCCAGCCTTTATGTCAGTGATAAAATGCGTGTCTAATCTTGCTTTCTTAGCATTGGCTTGAATGGCTCTAGTAATCACATTTTTCTTTGGATGATCGACCGCTTCTTCTTTAGACAGGATTTTATGTTGGACCATTTCATTGACCAAAGAATGGTCTTCCGTTTGAAATAAAATTTCCCCCTTTCTAACATGATAAATCCTACTGTCGCCACAATGCGAGAGCGTTGCCCCTTGCTCATGGAAATGGACTAAAGTCAAGGTCGTTCCCATTCCTTTCGCCCTTGCGTCCTTCTTAATATACTCCTCAAACGTTTTTTCAACCAATAGGACGGCTTCGTTTAACAAGGCTGTTGTTGAAATGCTAATGTTCTTTTCTTTGAAAAAGTCAACAAAGCCTTGACACGCTAATTTGGACGCTAGTTCTCCTTTTTGAGCACCGCCAATCCCATCACAAACGATAAATAGAGCGTCCGTAGAGCGTCCTTGACCCAATTCGGGGTAAATCCTATCTTCGTTTATGGAACGGTTGCCTATTTGGCAAATCGCCGCAGGAGTAGCAATCAAAGGTTTCATTAGAGCTTATTTTCTAGTCGCTTAAGGCTTTTTGAGATTCGAGAGGTCTCAAGATAGAAAATTCACAAAGGAAATGGAACATTATAAGTTATAAAAAAATATATTTTAC
>CACVAQ010000216.1 GCA_902727865.1 uncultured Aureispira sp.
ATTCATGAAGGGTCAATATTTTTTATTAATCAGCTTTTTTATAACAAGTTGCACGGTTAACACCATTAGTCAAACAAAACTTAACGATACTTATTCTATGAAATCGCTTTTAATTGCCTCTTGGGGAGAAAGTCAAGCAGAAATTATTCCCACTTATGTTTCTTCTGGTTTAGCTTTTGAAATTACTCCTACTACAAAGTTAGCTCCTATTTTATTTGAGCTGAATGATAATAAGATTTATATTATAGATGCCTCTTTTAAATTTTTGAATATTTTTGATCAGAATACCTTTATTCAACGAATAGACTTGACTTCTGTTATTACAAATAATACAATCAAAAGTTTTAAAGTACTAAATCGGAAGGAATATGTCTTCGTAGTCACAGACGAAGAATCTACTTATAAGCTTATTCATTGGAATTTTAAAACCAAAGAAACCTATACAATAGTACTAGGTTCTTCTTACAGAAAGGCTGAATTAGTTCCTTCTTTTGATAAAAATAGCATTTATTACTGGACTGAAAAAGAAGATTATACTGGTATTTTATGGCAATTCTCTATTGATAACTTAAGAAAAGCTCCTATTAAATTTGAACAGTTTAACTTTATTTATTCCAGACTCTTTGAAAGAAAAGGTAAGCTTATGGGAGTTAAGTATTTTAATGAATTAAATCGTAGAGGATTAATCTCTGTAGACTTAGAAACAGAAGGTGTTCAAGAGAAAGTTTGCTCCAAAGAACTGTATGGTCCTTTAATCTGTCCTTTTGGAATAAATCAAGCAGGTGACCTATTTACTTATGATTCACCTGAAGAAGATCAAGTATATGGTACTATTTTTAAGATCAACCAAGATGGAATTTTACAAGAAAACAAGTCCTTTAACTCATTAATGAGTGCTACTTTTCCAGATCGTTCTAATACACTTCTAACTCCTACTCAAAATTGGAAAGTCTTGCCAGATGGAACAATTGTACTTGCGGTTATGACAGAAAAAGAAGTTCATATTATTGCTTTAGAGTCGCAATAAATAGTCTACTAAACCAGAGAATCGGACCCGTCAAATTCTTCACTCCAAATTGGTCATTCATGAAGGGTCAATATTTTTTATTGATCAGCTTTCTTATAACAAGTTGCACGGTTAACACCATTAGTCAAACAAAACTTAAGGATACTTATTCTATAAAATCGCTTTTAATTGCCTCTTGGGGAGAAGTTTATTTTAAATTTTTAGAGGCCGTTTTTTTACCCCATTTATACAAGGCAATAGAACGACGTTCTTGAAACGTAGACTCAAAGTTTCGTTTCGCCTCTTCTATTTCTTCAAATACATTTTCTTCATACAATTCAACCATGCTTTTGCCGAGCGACAATTTATAGGCTCTATATTTATACTTTGATAAAGAATTAAAAGCCGCTTCGGGGTACGAAATTCGTCGTAATTTGGAGGGCGTAATACCTAAGATTTGAAAGGTATTTGCATCTATATATTTAATCGGTGATTGTTCTACAATTGTCCCTTCATTTCCATAGATATAAAAAGTATCCATTTGAATTTTATAAGGGTAAGAATAACTGTTTAACTCATCGTTATGATATGGAAATACACGACCTCCTTCAATTAACAGCTCACAATAAGCGGTATCTCCAACAATATAACTCCACTCTCCTTGACAGGTTTTTTGAGTGTCAATTTTGGCACAGGCCATCCAACAAGTCGAGACAAATATTGCTATTCCAAGACGTAACATATAATACTATTTAAGGGGTAAATTTAAACAACTTCTTATTACAAATGATTTCCTTGAATATAAATACTACTTGTAAAAATAGGGATAAACAAAATCGCAGCTTTGGTAGAAGCATCTAAAGAAGACCAATCTCCTTGCAACTCCCAATTGTCCCAATCTTCGGTGGTAGACGTTCGGAACGTAGCATTAAAATCGCCTGAAACGACCCAAGCATCCCAATCGTTCGGTATAGACGTTTTAACCTGAATCAACAAACCGTTTCCTCTGATTTCCCACCCATCCCAATCATTCGGGATCAAGGTTTTTATAGTAAAGGAATTGTTATCTAATTGCCAGCTATCCCAATCTTCCGTGCTATTGGTTCTTATCCTTCCCGTTTCGCCTTCCAAATCATAGACCCAACTGTCCCAATCTTCCGTACTATTGGTTCTATATCGGCTGGTTTCACCTTCCAACGAAAGCACCCAACTATCCCAATCTTCTGTGCTATTGGTTCGAAGTCGATCCGTAGGATCAAGTCCTAAATTACTGGTATTGCTTTGGCAACTCAGTAGCAAGCTTGCTGCTAAATTTATAATTAAAAATGCTTTCATTTGCTATTGTCCTAAAAAATTAGTCTCTATATATTTCATCATAAATAAAATCGCTATGAATACAACGGCAATTAAGATAAAGTTTGGAAACTTAGATTTGATACTAAACTGCCCTAACATTGATTCTAGGTTTTTGCGAACCGTTGTATCTAGTTTTAGCTTCAACCCTTGTTTAAGCATGATTGAAGCGCCATCACTTCGTCCAGCGTTTTGTGTTAATACAATAGAAAGTTGGTACACTTCATTCCCGATGAGGTTTCTTGCGGCATAAAAATAATCGGGCAACATATTGTACAGTTCAATTGTTCTATTGGGCAAATAAGACAACAATTCTCGCTCAGACATGTGATTAAGCCCTTGTTTTTCTTGTAGTTTTTTTAGCTCTTTAATCGTGCTCTCTACGTAATAATTAGCGTGTTTATAACAGGCATCTTCAAAGTCTCCAACCATTGGCAAACTCGTTGCGGACAACAACGATAACGTTTCTTTATCTTGTGTTTTGATGGCCTGCAACAAGGTTTCTCCATATTGATAACCAAAATAGGGTCCTATAAATTTAAAAAAATCTGCATCTTGTATTGCCGTTAATGGCTGACTATTTCTAAAGTAATTCAGATGGCCATATTCTAAGAAATTGAGTAGTTTTTTATACTCGTAAATGGCGATGTGGTATTGACGTGTTTGGTAGTTCGCTAGTTCTTTTAACAACCTTAAAACCGTCTTTTTTTGTAGCTTATTGTGTCCTATATAGACCAATTCTGTTTCCTCATTGTGCTGCATTCTTTCTTGAATACGAGATTGATGTGTCTTTAGAGCCGCTTCGTCTACATCTAAAGGCAAATCAAACAATTTAAAGGGGTTGGTATAAATAGGCATTTTTATCTAGGTTTTAGTAACACAATCAACTAAATTACGATAATTAAAAGAAAAAATCGACCTTTCTATAGACATTTTATCCATTATGATTGAAATAAACCAGCAAATTCAACAACTGCTTTTTGCGACCGCCTATAAAATGACAGGCGAAAATTGCAACAAGCCAAGACATCAGCCAAGCTTATATTGGAACCTGGCTTCCAGAACCTATTATAAGTACCGCAACTAGCCTTGATTATCAATTAGATTTACAATCAAACCAGCAACAACAACAGCAAACCCAATAACATATACGCTTTTAAGAGACGGCTAATTCGACTAAAGTCAGCCGTTTTTTCTGCCTGATGTACAATCCGAAGCATATAAAAAAGAGGGACGACTAAAGCTGTTATTAAATAAACAAAGGCTAGATAAGCAGAATAAGTATACAAAAAATAGGCTTCTACTATTAATAAAACCAACAAAAAACGGAGTAGAATTAGAATTATTTTTTTAACAAAGGGCAGCCCTTTCTGAATCGCCACTGTTTGGCAACCTTGCAATTTATCGCCTTCCATATCTTCCACGTCTTTGACTAATTCTCGTGCTAAGGTCGATAGAAAAGCAAAGATCATATAAGCCAGCAGGATTCCCTGCCAATAATCGGTCAAAGAAGCATAAGAAAACCACCAAAACTCAAAGACAACCCAAGTGCATAAAAAGGCGACCACTACATTACCAATGAGTGCTTGTCGTTTCCATAAAGTGGAATAAAAGTATAGCAAAATAATGGCGCCTAAGAAGAAACTAAATAAGTCGATGGATCGCCCATAAATAGCCCCTACAAGTGCGGCTATGTTTAGAAAAAAATAAAGTCCCCAAGCGCTTTTAAGCGAAATAAGGACTCCTACCACTACTCGATCTTTTTTATTAATCCAATCAATTTCTACATCTAAAATATCATTGATGACGTTCCCTGCTGCCGCAATGCAGATTGTTCCCAAAACTAAGATCGCAAAACTAAACCCATCCAAAGACGGTGTTTCTGCATTAGAATAAAGCAGGCCTAAGGTCATTCCAATAATAATCAAATTTGGAATTCTTATCAATCGAAATAAAGCGTTTATTAGTGGCTTTAGTGCGGCTTGATCAGGGTTGTATTGCATGAGCTTAATCTAATTCTAGTTCTGGAAAATCATTATTACCAGTTGCCTTTTTAGGCTTTTTCTTCGGTGTTTTTCTGGGTGTTTTAACGGTCTTTTTTTCTGTAGGTTCTTTGGGCGTTTTTATTGACAAATGTTTGACGACCTCAAAATACATCGTTAGTTGTTCTATCACCAATACAAAGTTAGGATTATCCAACAAGGATTCGTGAATATTGGGCGTAAAGGTCGCTTTTGGGGCAGGTATCGCTACATAAATCTTATTGTTAATAAAACTAAGTTGCGGCTTTACGTTCCATGCTTTATAAATCTCGTGAATCCCCTCTACAATAGAAGGCACCAAGACATGATACGCCATTTCTTTGCTGTGGCTATACACTGTAAAATCTTTCTCAAATTTAGGATACACATTCGCTACCGCAACCAAATCCCCCTCTGCCGTAAGCCCTTTGAGGCTCAGCTGCTCCAAACTAGCCACACTTTTGGGGCTGCGTTTGCCTTTGCTAGGCAACACGATGACTTTTGATTTAAAATTGACGGGCATTTCGATTTCATAAAAAAAACCTTCAAATACCGCTTCGCCCTCTTTATAAGCCTTTACCTTCGAGAACTGAAATTTTTGACCTGTTTCTGTAACTCCTTTAAAGTAGTCCGCGCCATCACTTTCCGAGGGTTCTTGCTTGAACAAATCAGAAGAAAGTAATAATTTGAACGGAATCGCTTTTTTTACTTGATAACTTATCTTTGGAAAAGCGGCTTTGGCAACAATTGTAAAAAATTGTTTTTTAAAATCAGCGATGTAATTTTCGCTCGGTTTACTCACCGCAGTCGTCACCAGTTGCACCCCGATGGCAACCGCAATTCCGAAGACGACAAAAGCCATAATCGGATTCACTTTCCAATAAATTGGAATGGCAAGCACGGTTAAAACAGCAGGGATGAAATAATAAATATGCACCTCTTTGGTTTTCCCTAATTGCTTTAATCGAAACACTTCCAACGTTTCAATCGTTGAAGCCAACTCCTCTTGATATCTTTCTTTTATTTGATTCATGCATGATTTTACTAGACGGGAACAATGTAAG
>CACVAQ010000217.1 GCA_902727865.1 uncultured Aureispira sp.
TAAACAAGTTCTAAACAAAGTTATCAGTTTGCAACTATAAATTTGTATCTTTGTTATACTATAGACAGTAAATAGTTTATAGAAAAACAAAATTAAGTCTTTGGTGAATCCGTAGATTCAAAAATGAAGGAAGAATAAATATGGAATTTGATAAATTAAAAGTTATAGAAGCTTTACGCACGGTAAACGATCCTGATACAGGACAGGATATTATTGGGGTGCGTATGGTTGAAAATTTAGAAATAAAAGGAAATGATATTAGTTTTACAATCATCGTTCCTTCTCTAAAATCTCCAGTTAAAAATCAATTAACCTTTGCTTGTATTGGTGCGGTTAATGCCTTGTATCCAAATGCAGAAGTACACATACATGCGAAGCCTAAAGCTGGGGGCGAAGCCAACAAACCGAAGAGCCCTGTTCCACATGTCAAGAATATTATTGCAGTAGCATCGGGAAAAGGTGGTGTTGGAAAATCTACGGTAGCCGTTAATTTAGCCTTGAGTTTAAAAGCAATGGGCGCTAGTGTTGGTTTGATGGACATTGATTTGTACGGACCTTCTGTTCCTACGATGTTGGGATTACAGGGACAACGTCCTAAAATTCAAGATGTACATGGGAAGCCTAAGATGGTTCCGATTGAAAAGTTTGGCATTCCAACGATTTCTATTGGATACATGATAGAGCCTCAGCAAGCAGTTGTTTTGCGTGGGCCTCGTTTGGGCGGAATTGTAAAGCAATTTTTCCAAGAATGTTTGTGGCCCCCTCTAGACTATTTGATTTTAGATTTGCCTCCTGGAACGGGTGATATTCATTTGACCTTGGTGCAAACGGTTCCTGTTACAGGGATTGTTATGGTAACAACTCCTCAAGAGGTTGCTTATAGGGATGCCATTAAGGGAATGAATATGTTTCGATTGGATAATATCAATGTGCCAATTTTGGGCGTTGTAGAGAATATGGCTTGGTTTACACCCAAAGAATTGCCCAACAACAAATATTATATCTTTGGAGAAGGGGGAGGGAAGCGATTGGCAAAAGAAGCCAATACGATGTTGCTAGGACAAGTTCCAATTGTACAAGGTATTCGAGAAGGTGGTGATAATGGTGTCCCTGCTGCGGTAGCGGATGAGCCAATCGCAAAAGAGGCTTTCTTGAAAATTGCTAAGAATGTGTTGCGCCAAGTGGCGGTAAGAAATGAAATGATTGAAGCAACTGAAGTGGTCAAAACAACTTAAACCGTTGCCAAAAAAAAATATTATGATTTTAGATAAAGAAAAAATTTTACAACGAGTAGAGCAAGCCCTAACAACTTTGCGTCCACATTTAGAAATAGATGGTGGAGACATAGAAGTTGTTGAGCTGACAGATGATATGGTGCTTCGATTCAAGTGGTTGGGCAACTGTGAAACCTGTTCTATGAGTACAATGACAATGAAAGGTGGTGTAGAGCAGACGATTCTGTCTTTTGTTTCGGAGATCAAATCGGTCGAAGCTATTAATGGGCTTTTTATTGCTTAATCTTAATAATAGGATTTAATGCTTTGCAAATTTTTTAAAATGTGTTTCTAAGCAGGTCTTCGACTTAGATTCGTTTGGTGAACACCTTATCAGGTTGATTGATAGTTAAATAGTAAGTTGTAGAACGTTTGCAAAATAGCTGTAAATCAATCTAATAAAGTGGTGTTTTTTTGTTTAAAAATCAAAAATTACCAAAAGATTAACTTAGGAACTAAATTATATTTATTATATGCATCCAGCTCATTATTTGTGGAGTCTTTGTGGTCTGCTTTTTTGTCTCTCAGCTTGTGGAGAAACCGTAGAACCGCCAGCATTTGAGGAAAATCCAATTAAAACATCTTGGACACAATCAGAGTTGGACAAAACGGATGTGTATGCTATTCCAGGAGATTATTACGAAATTCAAATCGGTATAAAAGGAAAAGAATTAACAGGCGTTTACCGAGATCCTCAAGCCACTGGCGACGACAGGTGCCTGTTCTTTTTTGAAGGCGTTATTGGAACCCAAAACCCGATTGAAGTACAATGTTATAACCCAACCAATACAAAAGCAGCCTTTAAAGGGTTTTTTAAAATTTTAGGAGATGCGATCATTATTCAATTGGCCGCACTTCCTTCTGATAATTGTACAGGAGAATTTACAGACAAAGTAGGGCGTTCTGTTGTATTAGATAGCAAAAAAGAATGGTCGGCTATTCGAATGGTTCAACATCCGACCAATCTACACGAACAACCAATCTTGGAAAGTGTAAAATCAGAAGAGGCTTTAAAGCGTGGGGTAGCTGTTGCTGTCATGGAAAAACGAAATACTTGGTTGCGGGTCGAAATTTTAGACGGAAATGGAACGGTAGGCTGGATTTCTGAACATGGTTTGTATCCATTAATAGAATTTTAAGCTATGGGGATTCATTTACCAACACTTCCCAAAGGCCGCCAATTAGTTATTGGTGCTGTACACGGCTGTTTTGATACGCTGTATGCTTTGATAGAAGAACAGATACAGTTACAGCAGGGAGATCAATTGATCTTTTTAGGCGATTTAATTAATCGAGGGACGGACAGCAAGAAAGTCTTGGATTATTTAATGCAATTGGGACTGGAGTATGAAGTGCATTGTATTAAAGGAAATCATGAGCATAATTTTTTGACGGCTTACGATTGTGGGATGGACTTTTTTGATGAGTTTTTGCACGAGTATAATTCCGATGACTTAATGGCGGGAGACTTGCCGATGTACTTGAATTTTTGTGCTCAAATGCCTTATTATATCGAAACCGCCACACACCTCTTTTCACACATGGGGTTTTCTGCCAGCCAACCTAGACCGATGACCGATACTAGAGCTTATTTTCATAACCAGGCTTTGAGTATTTCAGAGGCTTCTATTCAGAACAAGATACAAATACAAGGGCATGTTGCGATGGCGCTCAGTAAAATTAGTCAGGCAGTCGAGGCGCGACCTTCTGTTTTAAATATTGATGCAGGTTGTTATTATAATACCGTTGATGGCTTAGGTTATTTGTGTGCGTTGGATACGAAAGATAATTTATTGTACGTCCAAAAAAATATAGAAAAAGCCCCTAATCTGGCTTATCATCAAAGTGATTTGCCCTCCAATTTATAGCCCAACCCAGTCGTTTATGAAAATACTACTTCTTAATGGTCCAAATTTGAATTTGCTAGGAAAACGAGAACCTGAAATTTACGGTACCGCTACTTTTGAAGCTTATTTTGCGGACTTACAAAAACGATTTCCAACAGTTAATTTATCGTATTATCAAAGTAATATAGAAGGACATCTGATTGATAAATTGCATGAAGTTGGCTTTGAGTGGGATGGAATTATTCTAAATGCGGGAGCGTATACGCACACCTCTTTAGCTTTGGGAGATGCCGTTGCTGGAATTTCTACGCCTGTTGTTGAAGTGCATATCTCTAATGTCTTCGCACGAGAAAGCGTTCGACACCATTCTTTTATTGCGCCCAATTGTATTGGAAGTATTTCTGGTTTTGGGTTACGGAGCTATGAATTAGCGTTAAAATATTGGGTGGATAAAGGCTAGGCTATGTTGCTGGACTTTTGTATAGCCTCTAAACAGTTTAAATAATAAAAACCCCCTTTCTTATTATGAAAAGAATCACAATACTGCTATTGCTTTGTTCTTTTTTTTGTTCTGCGCTACTTGCTCAAAACGAAGCTCCTACGCCAATTAAAACGGATATTCATGCCGTGAAACTCCATTTGCAGGGAGCTGAAGTAATGCGCAAGGTTTCGGTCAATTTAAAAGCGGGGCGAAATCATTTAGTGTTTACCAATTTATCCGCCAAATTGTATGACCAAACCATCCAAGTCGCTACTAGTCAACAAGCCAAAGTGATCTCCGTGACTAGCAAACAAAACTTCATGGAACGCCGACAAGCAACGCCTAGAATAAAGGCGCTGAACGACTCGCTAGAAATGCTAAGAGATGCGATTGATTTGTTAGCCAACGAGCGAGGTTCTTACCAGGAAGAACAAACGTTGTTAAAGCAAAATCGTTCTATGAAGTCTTCGCAACAAAACTTAACGGTTGCTGAGTTGCAAAGTATGTCTGAATTTTACCGAAAACGAAATTTTGATATTAATAAAAATATTACAAGACTAACGAAAAGTATTACCGCACTAAATCGCCAAGTATTTGACCATAAATTACAATTGTATGAACTGAATGCGGATAAGAGAGCGATGGCGGAAATTTTTCTAGTGGTAGAAGCAGAACGGGCAGGGAGCACCGATTTTGATTTGAGATATGTTGTTAGTGATGCTGGTTGGGCGGCAATTTACGATTTGGAAGCGAGTAATTTTGCGAATACGATTAATTTAGAATATCGTGCCTTGGCGTATAATAACACGGGAATAGATTGGAACAAGGTGGCTTTGACGCTTTCGACAGGCGATCCCTTGCAAAGTATGTCGCAGCCTAGTTTGAGTGTTTGGAACTTGGGCGGCTCTTCTGCTTATCAAATTAATACAATCGTAAATACCACGGTTGATATTAGTGTCAATGATAATGCGCCAATACAGCAGCAAGTTATTCAAGAAAAAAGCTATTATGGGGTGACGAAAGAGGCTGAAATTAAAACGATTATAGGAGCAGATTTTTCAGAAGAAATCGACTACAATACCACCGAGTTTGAACGCTATAGAAACAATCAACCTGACGCACCTAATATCGTACTGGAAACGCTAGAGGTTCCAGAGTTTAATGCGGATTTTAAGATTGAAAAACCGTATACCATTCCTTCGGATAGAAAGCCTTATTCGGTTGACATCAAGCGCTTTGATTTGCCTGCAACCTACAAGTATTATGCCGTGCCTAAGTTAGATAAAGATGCTTTTTTGTTGGCTCAAGTCGTTGGTTGGGAAGATTTGGACTTGGTGAGTGGTCCGATTAATATTTATAACAACAAAAAATACATTGGACAATCTCGCTTGAGTATTGATAATTTAAGTGATACGCTGGCAGTGTCTTTAGGGCGTGATCCTAGTGTTGTTTTGTCTAGAAAAAAAGTAAAGGGCTCGTCTCAAAAAGTGTTTTTGGGAACTTCCAAAAAAGCAAGCATCGCTTATGATATTGTGGTTAGAAACAATCATTCGAAAGCAATCAATATTGAAATCTTAGATCAAGTTCCAATTTCTTCTGACAAGGATGTTATCGTGACGATAGACGAAAAAACGGGCGCTGCTGATGATGCAAAAACGGGCGTTTTGTCTTGGGATTTAGTCATTGAGCCAAGTCAAAATAAGTCTTTAAATTTTGGTTTTTCTATTAAATATCCAAAAGATAAACAGGTGAAAATTGAATACAAAAAATCAAGAAAAATGGAACAGCAACGTTATTTCTAGGGTAGAAT
>CACVAQ010000218.1 GCA_902727865.1 uncultured Aureispira sp.
CTATTGTTACCAATGAAGCTGGTTTGTTGATGCGAAGTGTGGCTGATTTGGAAACAGGTACTACTTATTATTTGCATTTGAAGGATGGGAAAGTTGAGATACGGTTGGATTGATGTTTTTTTTGGAGGAATTTTGAAGTCTGTTAAGAAAAAACAAAAATTAAAACACAGAAAAGTGGTAAAGTTAGGCAAATGAAACATTTTAATTTTTATGACAGCTTGTTTTAATGAAAATAGTCGATCCTTTGATCGTCTTTTTATCAAAACGAGACCTTGGTTAGGTTGTACTAATCGCAGAAATGAGGAGCAAAAAAGTTCGTAAAAAGACTTGTTTAAGATATGTTTAAAATTTAAGCACACTCTATTTAGTTAACATGAGAATTATAATAATTAAAAATGGCACACAATTTAAAATCTTTCATAGAGGACGTGTTGATTTCGGAAATTAAAATAATCCAACAAACTCATGGGCATCATTATTTATCTTTTAGCCTGATTTCTCAAGGAATTGAATTTTTAGGAGCCTGTTTAGATGATAAAGAATTGAATGCGCCAAGTCAAAGTTCAAAAAGATTTGAAAGAGCGATTAAAGACTTATTTCCCAATAAATATCGAGCATTCAATAATCAGGGAACACCATTTAATCTTTATAAAAATTTGAGATGTGGGCTTCTTCACATCTGTATTCCTAAAAACAAGATTGAATTAACTCAGCGAGCTGAGGGGAAGAATGAATATAAGCATTTAACAAAATCAAAAGTAAGGGAAGAGGGTGAAGAAAGGTTAATTTTAGTATCAGAAGATTTGTTTTATGATTTTGAAAAGGCATGTAGGAAAGTAATTGCGAAGTATGAAAACAATGAATTGAATGGAAATAAAATTCCTGATACTTTACTTGAAACAGATTTAAAATAAACACAGAAAAGGGAGCCAAGGAAATATTAGAATATTAGGTTTATCCTAAAAACAAACAAAAGCACAACAGATTACCACAAAAAACAATGGAGACAAAATTATTTGGAATAAGACATCACGGTCCAGGCTCCTCAAAGAGTTTAATAAAAGCATTAAATGCCTATCAACCTGATGTAATTTTAATAGAAGGAGCAGAGGAACTGAGTACTTTATTGCCCTACGTGGCAGAGGAAGGCTTGGTGCCGCCCGTGGCTGCTTTGATTTATAATCCAAAAAATTTACAGCAAGCTGTTTATTATCCGTTTACGGCTTTTTCTCCAGAGTGGCAAACCTTTTTATTTGCCCATGAAAATGCGATTCCAGTGGTTCAAATGGACTTGTCACAATCCTTGAGATTGGGTTTAGACGAAGTTCCAGAAAAGATTGCCGCCTTGAAAGCCTTGGAAGATGAAACAGAAATGGCCGTTGATACGATCGCAAAAGATCCTTTGGGCTATCTAGCCTCTTTGGCAGGGTATACGGATAGTGAACGATGGTGGGAGGCGATGTTTGAGCAAGGAGCGGGCGATGAAGCTGTTTTTGAAGTGATTTTAGATTTGATGAGAACACTTAGAGAAACGGTCGGAAATAAGGGGCAAGCTTATAATCTAATTCGGGAAGCGTATATGCGTAAAGTCTTGCGTAAAGCGGTAAAAAATGGTTACGAGCGCATTGCTGTTGTTTGTGGAGCTTGGCATGCGCCTGTTTTGGAAGATTTGAATGCTTATAAAGTTAAAGAGGACAATGCTTTGCTCAAGGGCATTCCTAAAGTAAAAACAAAAGCGACTTGGATTCCTTGGACCTATGCTCGAATTGCAACGTCTAGTGGTTATGGTGCTGGAGTGGTGTCGCCTGCATGGTACGAATTGTTGTTTTACAATAGAGATAATGCAACGATTAGCTGGATGGCAAAGGTGTCACAATTGTTCAAAGAGGAAGATTTAGAAACAAGTTCTGCTCATGCGATTGAAGGCGTTCGTTTGGCTGAAACCTTAGCAGCGCTTCGAGGTTTGGAAGTGCCAGGAATCGGAGAGTTGTCGGAGGCTGTGATGACTATTTTTTCAGGTGGTTATCAAAGCCAATTGGATTTGATTCGACATAAATTGGTGGTTGGAGACAAGATGGGCGATGTGCCAGAGACGATTCCAATTATTCCATTGCAGCAGGATTTAGAAGGGAACATAAAAGCCTTAAAGCTTAAAAAATATAAAAAAACAGAAGCGGTTTGGATTAAAGCAACAGCGAATAAACCTAAGGGCGGTCTAGATCTGAGGCAAGAACATGACTTGAAACAAAGTCAATTTTTGCACCGATTAAATCTATTATCTATTGAATGGGGAATGCCTGATGTTGCAACGGGCAGGGAGTTGAGTACGAAGAATGAGTATTGGAAAATGGAATGGCGGCCAGAGTTTGCTTTGCAAATTATTGAGGCTGGAATGTGGGGGAATACGGTACAACAAGCCACTGTTAACTTTGTGATTCATCAGGCTGCTTCTGCTAAAACCTTGGTTGAATTGACGCAGTTATTAGAAAAAGTTATTCATGCAAATTTGCCTGAGGCAATTCATGAATTGGTGCAAGAGTTGCGAAATTTGGCAGCGATTACGAAAGATGTCAATCATCTTATGGGGGCTTTGCCTCCTTTGGTTCGTATTTGTCGTTATGGTGATGTTCGGAACACCGAAATAGGCATGGTGGATGCTTTGCTTCAAAAAATGATCCCTCGAATTTGTATTTCTTTACCAAACGCTTGTACGTCATTAGATGAATCGGCGAGCGACGAAATGTTTAATCAAGTCTTGTCCGTCAATCGCTCTTTGTTGTTGTTAAACGAAGAAATGTATTTGACGATTTGGCAAGAAACCTTAGGACGGCTCTTAGACAAGCAGCAAATTGATGGTAAAATTAGAGGGGCTGCAACCCGTATTTTATTAGACAATGAAATACTAAAAATAGATCAAGCGGCTGGTATTTTAGGCTATGCTTTGTCGAAGAGTGTTGCTGTTGCAGATGCCAGCAGTTGGCTAAATGGCTTCTTGTATGGAAGTGGTTTGTTGTTGATTCACAATCCTGTTTTGTGGGAAATTGTGGATGAATGGGTCAGTAGCTTGAACGATGATCAGTTTCAACAAATGTTGCCTGCCTTACGTCGGACCTTTGCTGCTTTTGCGGCTTCTGAACGTCAGAAAATGCTTCAACTAGTCCGAGATGGTCAATTGACACAACGTCCTGTTTTTGATACGAGTTTGGATGAAGAGCGCGTGAAAATTATTTTGCCAATGTTGCAACTATTTTTTAATGAACCTTAAGCTTTATGCTCCTTGTCATAAAGCAAATGAAGCCTAAAGCTCTTTTGAATCTTCTTTAGAACTGGTTTCGTCTTCCTCGGAACTGCTTGTATTTAGCGTTTTAGGGGCAATCGGAAGGTTGTTGGAATCTTCCTTAGCAAGTTCTGTCTTGGGGGCATTGTGTGCATCGACTTCTTTTTGAAAACGACGATAGAAGATAATAGAAATAAAAACGCCCAGACTAATCGCACTATCCGCAATGTTAAAAATAGGTTGAAAGAACATAAAATACTTCCCGCCAACAAAAGGGACCCATTTGGGCCAGAATCCTTCTAACATAGGAAAGTAAAGCATATCGACCACTTTTCCATAAAATACACCTGCATAGCCCCCTTCAGAAGGCATAAACGTAGCCAAGCGAGGACTGTGGAACGTGCCACTATCGGAAAAGTAAACCCCATAAAAAATTGAATCAAGGATATTTCCCAATGCCCCTGCAAAGATTAAGGAAATACAAGCCAGCATTAAAAAACTTGCTTTTTTCTGAATCAACTTATTTAGAAAGTAGGCTATAAATCCAACGACAACAATTCTAAATAAGCTTAAAAATAATTTGCCATAATCGCCCCCCAATTCAATCCCAAAAGCCATTCCTTTGTTTTCTGTAAAGTGAATCTGAAACCAGTCCAAACCCAGTACTTTAAAAGAGTCTCCTAAAGGCATATTTAATTTAACCCAAATTTTGAGTACTTGATCAATCAATAAAACTAAAAAAATGAGACTTAAAACAAAGTGTGAACGTTTCAAATTGTAGCGTGCTTTTAATCTTGAAATTTTGTGAATAATTCGGTGGAAATTGAATCTATTTAAGAATCGCCAACCGATAATTTTTCTTCGTTAATTGGTTCAACAGGGCTATTTATAGTATTGTTTTCTTCTTCCTCTTTATTAAAAAAATGTTTGTAGAAAACAAAAATAATTGCTGTTCCAACAAAAACAGAAGCGTCGGCAACGTTAAAAATAAACTCAAAAAATTGAAGCGGCTCTCCTCCCCAAATAGGAACCCATTCTGGAAACTGAGAATCAATTAAAGGGAAATAAAACATATCGACTACTTTTCCATGCAAAAAGCCTGTGTATCCACCTTCTGTAGGCATAAACGTAGCCACCTGAATGGCTGTGCTTTCAGAAAAGACAAGCCCATAGAAAACCGAATCTAAAATATTACCAACTGCTCCTGCAAAAATTAACGTGATACTCGTCAATACAATAAAAGAAGCCTTTTGCTTGACAAGTTTATACAGCATGTAGCCAATAAACGAAATCGCAACAATACGAAATAGGCTCAAAGCTAGTTTTCCGTATTCTCCGCCCCATTCAATCCCAAAAGCCATTCCTGGATTTTCTATAAAATGAATGTGAAACCAATTGAGCCCTAAAACCTCAAAGTAATCCCCCAAAGGCATATTTAATTTAACCCAAATTTTGAGTACTTGATCCAAAATTAAGATCAATAAAGCAAGTGTTATAGTATAATGTGATTTTTTCAAAATTACTTATTTCAAAGTTCGAAGAGAAATACTTGACCAAAATAGTAAAAGTAAGAAAGAATTATGATTATGGCGAAAAGTGAATCCAAAATTAAAGAGATATTATCAAAATAACTAGATTGGTTCAAGGAATTTATTTTTTTTTAAAACAAAGTTCTTATTTTAGCGGCAAAGCGTTTTATTTTTATTAATTTGACCTACATCAAGTACGAAAATGTAAAGGATATTACTAATTTGACTGTAATTCAATGTTTTATACCTTGGGAATAGCTCAATATTATTATTATAACGAACTTATTTTTCTTGATTTTTTTTTCTTCTTGTTTGCCAACAAAAAATAGACTTTTTATTGTGATTAATAAGAATAAAATAGACTTCAATCCCTAATTACGTCTATAGGCATAAAGATAACAGTGTAAATGAAAATAGAAAAAGACAAACAAGTTTTGGATATCAATCAAGTTAATGGACAGCTTGAAGAGCGGAAGAAACGTGTTACCGAATTTAAAAGCAATCGCTTGTTTTTTATTTTGGGAGGATTCTTTCTCGCCAATGCTTTCATTGCTGAATTTATTGGTGTTAAAATATTCTCTTTGGAAGGGACTCTAGGATTAGCTTCTTGGGGTTTGGACCCAATGGGTGGGGCAGGACCTCTGAATTTTACAGCAGGTGTATTGCTATGGCCAATTGTATTCATTATGACGGATGTGATTAATGAGTATTATGGGGTGAGCGGTGTGCGGTTCTTATCTTATTTAGCGGCGAGCTTAATTGCGTATGCCTTTGTTATGGTATTCGCATCTATTGGTTTGTATCCTGCCGAATGGTGGGTAGAAGGTTACACAACAAAAGGAATTCCAAATATGCAGGCAGCCTTTGCGGGCGTTTTTGGACAAGGGTTGTGGATTATTGTGGGCTCTTTAGTTGCTTTTTTGGTTGGACAAATTGTTGATGCTACGGTATTTAGAAAAATAAAAGAACGAACAGGTAAAAATAGAATTTGGTTGAGAGCCACGATTTCTACGATGGTTTCTCAATTGATTGATAGTTATTTGGTCTTATACATTGCCTTTGTTATTGGGGCGGATTGGTCTATGGAAAAACTCCTTTCTATAGGAACAACAAATTATATCTATAAAGTACTGATCGCAATTATGTTTATTCCTCTTTTATATTTAATCCACAAGGTGATTGATAAATATTTAGGAAAAGATATTGCAGACGATTTAAAAGACTTAGCGCTTGAAAAGAATTAATTTCCTGAAATAGGTTACCTTATCAGTACGCTATCAAACGGCTAAAAGCAATGAGTAAATTAGTATTTGCAACTGCGAATAAGAATAAAGTAAGTGAAATTCAAAAAATAATGGGCACGCAGTATGATTTTCTATCCCTAGAAGATATTGGCTGTACCGAAGATATTCCAGAAACTCAACCAACAATTATTGGCAATGCGCTTCAGAAAGCGCGTTATGTTTATAAAAATTATGGCATAAATTGTTTCTCTGAAGATACAGGCTTATTAGTAGAGGCTTTAGATGGCGCTCCTGGAGTCTATTCTGCTCGTTATGCAGGACCTGCTAGAGATGCCAATGATAATATGGATAAGCTGTTAAAAGAGTTGGAACATAAAGAAAATAGAACCGCTCAATTCAAAACAGTTATTGCATTGATCTTGGATGGTAAAGAGTATACTTTTGAAGGAGTTGTAGAAGGCGAAATTCTGAAAAAACGCCAAGGAACGGCTGGATTTGGCTATGATCCGATTTTTAAGCCCAAAGAAAGTAAACAAACATTTGCCCAAATGTCTTCCCAAGAAAAAGGCATAATTAGTCACCGAGGACGTGCCACTCAAAAATTAAGAAATTTTTTATTGAACTTATAAATACAAATAATTATAATTGGTATGAAATTTTCAATAGGGTAGTTGTATTCAATGAACAAACAACAGCCTTTATGAAAAAATTAGCCCTTTTAATTGCCCTTTTTTGTGGAAGTCAGAATATACAGGCACAAGCTTATATCATCACGACTGATTCCACCGCTAAAGTAACCCACTCGATTGTCTTGGATTTGCCTTTTGTTGGAATTCTGGAATTAGAAACTTCTTCTTACGCTTTCAAGCAAGCAACCATTCCTTTTCAAAGGACTATCGTGAGTGAGTATAGCGATCGATTTAGCTATCCAAAGCTGGACAGCTTGGTTTCTACATGTCTTTTGCCAATAGAAGATAAAAAGACGTTGGAGGAGCTTGATTCTTTGGACACCAAAGGATAAGCTTAAAAAACTATCCAAAAGTATCTTTCTCCAAGACCCCAATTCCAAACAACGCAAAATCGTATTTAACAGGATCGTTTGCATCAAAGCTGCGCAAGTTTTCGGTCAACTCTAAGGTTGTTTTCCAATCCGTTTGTTTGCGTTGAATGAGGTTGTAACGACGACCAATCCGATCGACGTGTACGTCCAAAGGCATGAGCAATTGACTAGGAGAGAGCTGGTTCCAAAGCCCAAAGTCTACGCCTTTGTCATCTTGGCGGACCATCCATCTCAAAAACATACAGAGCCGTTTACAAGTCGATTTTCGTTTGGGCGTGGCAATGTGTTTCTTGGTTCGTTGGGGCGCATCGGGCAAAGAGAAAAACAAGTCGTGAAAGCCGATTAAGGCATTTTCTATCGTTGTATCTTCTTTGCTAATATGTTGGCTGAAAGCCGTTTCTAAAGAGGTATTCTTTTTATAATACTGTTGCAAAAACTCTAAAAAATATAAGGTATCCAAAGGCTGGAACGTACGATGTTTAAAAGATAAGAACTTTTCCCGATCTTTTTCTTCGTGATTGACAATGAAATCATGTGGCGCTCCGTCCATCAACTCAATTAATTTTTTACCACTATTGATAATCATTGTCCGTCTGCCCCAAGAGAGCATAGCGACCCAGAAACCAATAATTTCTATGTCTTGAAGCTGGCTAAATTGGTGGGGTAAACTGATAGGGTCCTGTTCGATAAATTCAGCTTGATTGAACAGGGCTGCTTTCTCATCTAAGAGTTCTTTGAGCATTCTTATAGGGTATAAAAACCAATAGCGACAAGGGATTATCTTTGTCGCTATTGCTTTGTTTTATTATAATAAATAGAAATCTAGGCCATTCCGTGAAAGACCTTTTGAACATCTTCATCGTCTTCAAAACGCTCAATCAAGCCTTCTAAATCTTCTTTTTCTGCGTCCGTCAACTCTTTGAGTACCTGAGGGAAACGCTGTAAAGAAGCTTCTTCGACTTCAATACCCAATTTCTCCAAAGCCACTTGCATCGTTCCAAAATCTTCGTAAGCAGTGTAAACGTAAACTTTGCCTTCAGAGACATCAATTTCATCTGCGCCACTATCAATTAACTCTAGTTCTAAGTCATCCATGTCACGATCAGCTAAGTCAAAGATAAATTCTCCTTTTCGGTCAAACATGAAACTAACAGAACCACTGGTTCCCAAAGAACCTTTTTCTTTAGAAAAGTAGAAACGAACATTTGCTACTGTACGCGTTGTATTATTGGTCAAGCATTCTACAATAAAAGGAACGCCATGAGGACCATAACCTTCGTAAACGATTTCTTCCAAATTCTCAGCATCCTTAGAAGACGCTCTTACAATCGCAGCGTCTACGTTTTTCTTAGGCATATTCGCCGTCTTCGAATTTTGAATCGCTAGACGTAATTTAGGATTACTATCAGGATCGGGACCGCCTTCCTTAACAGCCAAAGCGATTTCACGACCAATTTTAGTAAATACTTTTGCCATTTGTCCCCAACGCTTCATTTTGCGTGCCTTGCGATACTCAAACGCTCTTCCCATGTTTTATGCTTTATTTTCTGTCCAGTAGAATCGTACTAAATTCAAAGGACCATTAACGATTTCATTTTTTTTAGAGCGTGGAAGGCAAGGATTAGAATTCATCGAATCACCTTTAACACGCAGCTTAATACCCAAATATACTTAATTGAAATTAGAAATCAATAAAATTTAGCGAAGCTATTGGAGATTATTGAATATTTTACCACAAAAACAAAGATGGAGCAGATTTAAGCCCGCTCTTTCGTTTCGTAAATCTCCAAAAGACGAAACAAATCACCAGCATTCCGATTATTCCAAGCAGCCAAAATAGCTTCGAATTTTGTTGTTCCAATTGAATGGGACTTGAATCACCCAGTTGAATAAATGGGGCCCAAAAAGCAGGATGCAAGGTAATATCTTGCGCATGATCAATATAATATAACTTAGCTTTTTGAAGCGCTTCGGCCTTGTCCATTCCTTCTGCTAAATTACGGTAAAAGGCACTCATAATAATGGCGGTACAGGCATCATTTACTTGCCACAAAGAAACGACCATAGAGGGCACGCCAGCATACATAAACGATCGAGCTAAGGACATGACCCCTTCTCCTTGTTTGAATTTTCCATAGCCCGTTTCGCAAGCCGAAAGCACAACGAGTTCTGCATTTAATTTCATTTGAGAAATTTCAAAGGCCTGCAAAAAATCATCTTCTTCAAAGTCGCTATTTTCTGTGAAAACAAGAGCGGATAAAATGGGGTGTTTCTGATTCAAAATGCCATGCATTGCTAAATGCAAAATAGCATATTGACCGGCTTTTTCTTTAAACGTTTTTTCATTAGCGGCTTCTCCATAGTAATAATTGCCTTGCATGATTGGTTCTAAAGCGTTTAGTTCTGCACGAATCGCATTGAGTGGCTCTAATTTTTTTCGAATTTCGGACAATTCTGTACTTTTACGTTGTGATACATTAGGCGTCGTTGTTCCATTATAAGTAGCCCCCATTGCTAATAAGTTAGAATTGTGCTTCTTGGAATTGCTTTTATTTAAGAACAAATTGGAGGAATAAGCATAGCTAATTTTATACGCTTTGACAAAGAAATTTAACTGATTTAAGGGCTTTTTTTGGTTTTGAACTGTCGTAATAAAAGCCTCAAAGGGAAGGTGTCCTAGTAGACCATCTGGAATGATAATCAAGTGCTCTTTTCCTTGGACAGCTTCTAGAGCAGGCGCAACGAGTTCTTGATAAAACCAATAGGCTAATTCTTGGTATTGTTGCAGCGCAAGTGCCTCATTTTTTAGAATGTAATCGTAATTAGAAAGGACATTTCGAAAGGCCTTAACTTGTGTTTTAATTTTCTGATTTGTAATTGGAAGTACTTTGTAATGCACTTCTTTGTCACTAATGGTATACACATAAACCTGCTCTTTTCCAATAAAGTATTCGATCAAAAACGTTCTTGAATTGAGTTGCGTTTGGACCTGTTGGATCGACGTGTTTTCAAGGGCATATTTATACTGATAATACGTAGGGTATTGCTTTTGTAACATTCCTTTGAACTGGTCAATTTCAGATAAAGCTTGGTTGTACTGCTCAATGACTTTTTGTTTGTTATCAGAATCAAGTGCTGCAATTTTTTTTGTTTTAGCAATTAATAAGGCTTGATTCAAGGCTTCTTCTTGCTGAATAAGGGCTGGAGGGACATTGCCAAATGTACTTGCTTCTTTGCTTTGAAGCGCATCTTGAAGCAAAATGTATTTATTGTTTTCTAAAAATTCAAAAGCACTATTTTGATATTTTAAATCGCCCGTTTTTTCAAAGAGTTCTTGCGAAATTAAAATGCCTAATTCGGCTATTTCTTGTGAAGCTGCGAGTAATTCTAATTTATCCCATTCTGTTGAAAACGAATTTTTGAGGCGATGCAAGAGCGTACGAGTTGCCAACTGCAAGGCATAAGCTTGTAAAAGTTGCGCCTCATTTTTATCTATTTTATATTGTTCCCAATAGCTTTTACTAGTAATTTTGAGGGCTTTCAAGGCATAGGGCATGGTTGCAAAGCTTTGGTTTTTTGCCAATGTCTGAATGTTTTTTAGTAGATCTGCTATTTGAAATTCGCCCATAGCATTACGCTCAAAACAATCTAAGGCAATACGTTGAACCTGTTTCCAATCGTTGGTTTTCTCAAAAAACAAATACGCCTGCTCCATATTATAAAACAAATAAACATCTTGTGGCAAAAAATGCTCTATTGCTAAGTCAATCGCACGAAGGTGAAAGGTTTTAGCTTTCTCATAACGTCCTTGAAAAGCGTACAAATCTGCCATTCTAGAAATCGTAGTGGGATAAGAAAAATGCGACTCGCCAAAGACCGTCCGTTCAAGTTCTTCTATATAGATGTACAAAGTCTCTGCTTCTTCATAACGCCCTAAATGAGCATAACAATCTGCCAAATTAGCCAATGAAACAGTGTTCGATTCTACAGGGATTTTTTGTGCATCAATTAAGGTTTTGATCGACTCCAAATAAGGCAGCGCTTTATGATACTGCTGTGTAAAAAAATAAAGCATTCCAAGGTCATTCATTAAAAAATACCGATGCTCATCAACTTCCTCCAGTGTCCGTTTAGCAATTTGCAAGGCTTCTTTATAAAGCGACTCTGCTTGTTCATAACGATGCTGAATTTCGAGTACTCGTGCTAGGCTGTGTAAGGTGAATAGGTGAATGTTGTCATTGCTTATCTCCGATTGATGGATGTATTTTAGGCCTTCCTTGTAATAACGAATGGCATAGGTCATTGCGCCAATATCTTCGTAATAATCACCATAATTATAACAAAGGTAAACATATTCCAAATACTGTTTTTTTTCTTTTGTAGACTGTAATTCCGTTTCATACCACGTCACTACTTTTGCTTGTTGCCCTGATTCGTGCAACATATCTGTGTAATTTTTTAGATGATCTAGATAAGCCTCCGAAGCCTTTCCGTCAAATACAGCGGTTTTTTGGAGTAAGTTTAAATAACTACGATTCGCCAGTTCATAATCCTGAATGGCTGTAGCATGTAGTGCTTGATAAAAAAGGCCTTCTATCCAAATGCTATCAGGAGGATGGAGGGTCTTTAGCGCTGAACATAGTTTTAGCACAAGTTTATGTTCCTTTTTTGCGCTGGCTTGTTCTATTTTTGAGCGGAGCGAAGTCGAAGAGGGCTGGGCTACTAGGGAATGACTGAAAAAAACAAAAACTAGAAGAATGATTTGTTTCATTAGGAACCGTTTGGGCTAATTTGAAATAGGGATAAGTCTATTTTTTAATAAATTGCTCTTAAAATACTAAAATAATGTTAGGAACCATTCCTTATAAACGCCAAAACTCGCCTATCGTTTCAACTCCACACGATTTACTGCGTGAGAAGAGTTGTCAAAGAACCAAGTATATTACTGTTTCCACAAAAAAAGCATAGCCTGTCATATATATTCGCTGTGATTTGAACAAAAAAAATTAGAAACTGTTCAGTATAACAAAAAATGCTTCACCCGAAAGGAAATACCTACGCTCAAAAATGAGGTTTATTTAAGTGCAGGATGGTTTTTGTTGTACCTTTTAAGTAGAAAGTCGTAAGCTGTTGACTGTTAGTGATTTTACTTGCTACTTAAAAGGTACGAATTACTACTGATAATACTTCGTGGGATTTTTAGTTTTTTTACCAAAAAACATAAAAACCATTTCATATTAGTTTGATTATCAATAATTTAGTTAAACTAATGATTCAAAGCTATCTTATTGATAATCAAACTAATATAATTTAGCTACGCTGAGCCTTCGGGTTCTCCACAAAGTAATGTACTGAAATAGTCAAACCTAAGCCATTTTGTATGGGCAGGCAAAAAAATTAGCTGCGCTGAATCTTTGAGTTGTTAAAAAATCAAAAATATTAAAAGCAAGAACATGAAAAAAATAGGAGCTCATTTACCTGATTTTTCGTTAAAAAATCAAGATGGAGTGTTGGTACACAGCCAAGACTGGATCGGAGCGCCAGTCGTTGTTTATTTTTACCCAGGTGATTTCACCCCAATTTGTACCGCACAGGCCTGCTCTTTTAGAAATCAGTTCGATGATTTTAAAGACTACAAGGTAAGAGTTGTAGGGATTAGCCACGATGATGTAGCATCACACAAAAAGTTTGCTACACAGAACCAGTTGCCTTTTGATCTATTGAGTGATACAGACAATGCCGTTCAGGATTTGTTTGAGGTGCCTAAAGGGATGTTCGGCCTACTTTCAGGTCGTGTTACCTATGTTTTTGATGCAAAAGGTAAACTAGCCCTTCAGTATAAAGCAGATTTGCGGGCAAAGGAACATGTTAAAAAAGCCTTGAAAGCAATTACTTTATTGAGTTAAGAGGAGTTGTTTAGATAGGGCGAACTAATTTTTTATTTGGCGTGTTAGGAGCAGTAGAAAAATAAGATGAACATTTACTTAGCTTCGCTGCTACTATAAGCGTAGCGCTCATGAACCGAACGAAGTGAGCTCACGAGCAAAGCGAGCTAACAAACGTAGTGAACTAATCCCACGAAGTATTATTAACAAATAATAAAGATGTTTTAACAAGTCGTCAATTTATTCTATTAAAGAGTGTTAATCCTTGTCAGTAAATGAGTACTTTTGCGTTTCTTTGTTATAAGTTCCAGATGACCACGTTTGGGGAAGCTTATTTTAATAACAATCAAAAAAACGTAAGTATTTATGTTTGGTTCTAATCTCTTACCATTGGTGCTTTGTAAAATGCCCGCTTATTTGAGGCACAGTCTTTTTGTACTATTTTTATTCATTAGTCAAAACAAGTTTACGTATGCACAACAAGATTCAACCATTCAAGAACTCGATACCATTGACAATACCCAGTTTTTACGAGAAAGTCGGGCAAGAAAAAAGATTTATAAAAAAGAGGCTCGAAGAGAACGTTTCCTTAGTACGCTCCCTAAAAACCATAATCCAAAAACAGCGACGCTTTTAGCCTTAATCCCTGGTGGTGGGCAGATTTATAATCGTCGGTATTGGAAGTTGCCGATCGTTTATGGAGGCTTAGGTGTTTTGACCTATCTGACTATTGACAGTTATACCGAGTACGCCTGTTTTCGGAAAGCCTACCTTCATACGGTTGACGAAAACAGCTTTACGAATGATGTGTGTGCTCTAGCACCAGATTTAGATTCTTTGAGTCTGAAAATCTATAGAGACAATGCTCAAGAGAGCGCAGAATTATTTGTCATTGGCTTGACCTTATTTTATGGACTCACCATTATAGATGCTTTTGTAGATGCTCATCTAATGCATTTTGACATTAGTGATGATTTGAGTATGAAAATCGCTCCAAAAGTAGAGTATAGTTTTGTAACACAACGATTTGTGCCAACAGTCGGTTTGTCCGTTATTCCTAAATTAAGTGCTAAACTCAAATATCCCGTTCACTTTTAAGAACGTTCGTTGTTAAAATATTTTTGCATCACACTTTTTAGACTTGCTTCGTCTATCGGTTTGTTAATAAAGCCAATAGGATTGGTTTTTTTTGCCCTTGCTAAGGTTGGCTTATCCGAATTTCCTGTTAAGAAAATAATTGGAATTTGGTATTTCTGGTTGATAATTTCAGCCGTTTCAATGCCGTCTTTATTTCCAGCCAGCCCGATATCCATTAAGATGAAGTCAGGATGTTCCTGTTCTAAAAAGGCAAGCGTTTCATCACCTGTTCGGGCTTCTCCAATAATATTTAAGCCTAGGTTTTCTAGGATGCGTTCAATGAACATTTGAATGATCATATCATCTTCAACAATAAAAATTTTTTTTCCTTCCATTCGTAAGTCAATCGTTTATCTTGTGTTTATAGGGAATGGCTTATTGGGATATTTTTTCTTTTAAGGGAGGTGGTTTACTGCAAATGAGTACAAATTGGTTTATTCTACGTAATAAAATTAAGCCTTGTTAGAACATTCATAAATGACGAATTTATTATTTTCGTTTACAATGCTAATTTGGGAAAAAAGTAAGGATAAGTGTGTTTTATAATTTAAGTGCTTATTGGCAACCAAAACAAAGGAGCCTTCAGGGCTTAAGCATCTATGTACTTCTTTGAAAAGATCCAAACTAGGTTGAATGTTTATTTCATGCTCAAAATGAAAAGGAGGGTTTGAAATAACAAAATCAAAATAAGCATCCTCGAAGCTAGAGAGCGTATTATCACAATGAAAAAAGGTATTTGGAGCCCTTAAGTTTAGCTTAGAAGATTCAACAGCCAAATAAGAATCATCAACCAAATGCAGCGCACAGCTTGGATTATACTGACGGACTGCTGCTGCAAGTACGCCATTTCCCGAAGCCAAATCCAAAACACGTTGAGCCTTGGCATCCATTGGCAAATTCTCGATTAAAAACTGGCTGGCATAATCAATGTGTTTTGCTGAAAAGACCCCCGCATATTGTTGAAAAACTTGTTCTTCAAAATGAATTTGATGAATAAGCTCTTTTTTCTCAAATGCTTTAGGCGTTTTTAAAGTCAAAACTCTAGATTTTTTCCAAGCACGGCTTTGTTCGACCTCTTCAAAAAATTCTTCTGCTATTTTTAGGATTTGCGGAGTAAAGTGCCTTGTCATAAAACCACAAAATAAAACAGCATCTTCCTTCCAATTCGAAGACAAGGTGTATAAAAACAAACGGAAAAGGTCTAAAGATTTGGGAATTTTGAGCAGCCCTATATCCAGCTTTTTTTCAGAAAGCGTGAGCGGTGTACAGAACGAAACGTCTGCAACCTCTAGTTTGTTCTGGACTAGGTTTTCTTGTGTTGCCTTCTCCACAGATTTGTTGGTCTGAATATTTGTAGGACGACAAGAATGGGTCATACAAGTCAAAAAGCCAAACCGATCATTTAAAATGACCAATGCTTTATTTTCTAAAGAATTGCCTTCTAGATGCTGTAATAGGTGTTCGTCGGCTGCACTCCAAGCTTTTAAAGATTGATTTTTCTCTGAAGTAGGACGGCTTATTTGATACGATTGTTGTTGGTATTCGAAGTTCACGGGCTAAAATATGTTTAAGTACTCTGCGAATGTAAGTATTCTATTTACAATACCGTTTATTAATATAAAAGTTTTTTAATAATCTTTCACTAAAGCAAAGGGTTTACTTTTGATGATGACTGAAAGAACTTCTTATAGGTTAATCCTAAAGTGTTTGAGGGGAATTTTGGGGACGAAGCACTTTTTGTACAACTGTCTTTTTCAGGCTATGAATAGACATAGAGAAGAAGACCGTATTTGTTCTCATTAATAATAATGAACTAAACGGACTTAAACAAAAAAAAATGCTTTTATAGTAGCTAATCAACTATAAAAGAGTGTGTTTAGAATCAAAAGCCTTTTTTGGGACAAAAAAAATAAGCCTTTTTTCTGTATAGAAAAAAGGCTTATTCTAAAAATATAAAATAGGTTAAAAAGAATTAAAATTCAACATCTAAACGAACAGTGATGTTGGTTGGTGCGTCAACCAAGGCAGGACGAATCATGTATTCTTGATTTAGTAAATTCTTTCCAACTAAAGAAAGTTTTACCGCAGCAATTTCTTTGTCATCTGCGTTTTTGAACGCATAACGATACCCAATACGGGCACTAATATTCGTGAACTCTCCACTGTTAAAGTTTTCTCTGTAGTACCCAATTCCAAATTGATCGTCATTTCCTGGGACATTAAAAATAATGTCTTCGAATGCTTTGTCAATATTTTCCATTCTACTATTGTAATTTAAAGAAAAACCAACAGACAAGGCTTTGTCTTTTAAGAAAAAGGCCTCAACATCAAATTTTACATTGTGTACATTACGATATTTTAAAATATTGTAATCACTACTAGAGAGTGTTTGAATAACCGTATCGGTATCCCAGTTTTGGAATTCAGGGGCAATAAACGTATATCCCGCAAGCACATTAAAACTAACCGAACCAATATTCCCCGTTCCCATAACACTACACTCAAAGCCTCTAATTCTAGTATCATCCACATTGATAGATTGGAAGAATATATTGTTAATAGCTGTTGCTGTTGGATCTCCACCACCAAAGGTGAACTCCATCATGTCTTGATACTCTGTCCAGAATCCAGACAAATCAACAAAACCTTTCCAATTTCCAATTTTAAAACCTTGTTTAATTCCAATCTCAGCAGACCAACCCGACTCAGGTTTTAATTCAGGATTTGCTAAAATGGCTAAAGAACTAGCACCACTACCGACTTGCGTTGCAATATATCGCTCGGCAATAGTTGGATAACGGTAACCTTCTCCCCAAGAAGCTCTAAGAAAGGTAAAGGGCGTCAACTCATAGTTTAGACCGACACGGAAACGAGGTCTTGGAACACCTGTTTTGTCAATAGAATTAGGCTCAGGATTTTCGACCAATTGAGGATTTCTAGGATCTATTTGAACCGAGTCAGGGCTTACAATGTTAAAGACTTCCCAACGTATCCCAAAAGTAAGGTTCAATTTTGTGTTTTCTGAATTTTTTTCTTTTATAAATCCTTGCTCACCCTGTATGTAGGCACCAGCATTATAAACTCTATAATCAGCATTACCAAACAATTGAGAGCGAGAGAAGGTATACGTTCCAACAGCTCCAGCAACTAATTTGAAATCGCCAAAGAAAGAAGATTCTACCTTAAACTTTCGTTGATATTGATACTCTCCATAAAACAAATGAGAAAGATTCGATTGATTTTGCCCATTTTCGTTGCTGACACGATAATAACGTGTTTGCAGTCTATGACGACCATCTTTGTTATCATAAGCCGTTAAAAATGGATCTATATTAAAACGCATGACTGTTGACTCTGTAATCGTTCCAGCCAAAGGTTCATAGATATGATTTGCATCATTTGATCCAGAACCAAATAGGAGTGTCCCTGTATTGTTCCACAAGAAAAAGCTAGCTGATTGTCCATAGTTAAAGTTTAGATTAATCCCTGCATTTACTTTTGTGCTAAAACGGTATCTATTGTTTGCCGTGACACGGAACTTACGTTCATAGGCACCTGCACGATAAGAATCTTGATAAAAGTAATTGCCCCCTAAAGTCAAGTCATACTTTCCAATTTTGCGTCTGTGTGCAAACTGAACACCCAACTCAATGGGTTTTCTATAACCATTACGACCCGATAAAAACTGAGGATTCAAGGTGTCGGCATCGTCAACGTCATTGTTTGCAGCATCCCAAACTTCGATGGAATCTCTTTTCCACCAAGCGGTTACAGGACGTTTAGGAGTTAAAAACGACGTTTGAAAAACAGAAACTTTTGTAAAAGGCTTATTTTTAGCATAAGCCGTACGAATGTTGATAATTCCATTCAAGGCAGAAGAACCATAAAGGGCAGACGCAGCCCCTTTAACGACTTCAATTTGAGAAATGTTTTCCACAGGAATATCACGCCAACTCGGTTGTCCAGCATCTCCCGACAACAAAGGCAGGTCATCGACCAACAACAAGACACGGCTACCAGCACCATAAGAAAAACCAGAACCTCCACGGATGTTTGCTTGCCCATCAACGACAGAAACCCCTGGGACTTTATCGACCACTTCGTCTACTTTTGTTGCATTGGTATTATCGACCAAACTTGGTTGTATCACATCAATAGAAATAGATGATTTTCCAACAGAGGTCTCAAATCTAGAAGCTGTTTTTGTGACAATGTTTAGGACATTAGCTTCTTCAAACATGTTAATATTTAGCTCCAATGTTTTTCCCTTTTCTATGGTAATCTCTTTTTTGAACGTAGCATAGCCCATGTAACTACAAAATAAGTCATACGTACCCGCTGCAACGCTTATTTCATAGGCTCCTTCGACAAAATCCGAAGCACCACCTGTTACAAAATTACCTTCTTTATCATTGATACGAATCTCGGCGCCTAACATCGGTTCATTCTCCACAGAGTCCATCAAAATTCCTTTGATTGTTCCTTGTCCAAAAACAACCGAACTCATCAGAACTAGCGCAATAGTAAACAGCCAGTATATTAGTGTTTGTCTTTTCATAAGTCTTTTATAATTGAATTAATTAAAAAATAGTCCGTTTCATTCCCAACATAATATTGGTTTCTTTAAGGGGAAACGTGAATTTTTTGACTTTAAAATCAAGTAAAAATAGTACAATATTTGTTTTTAACAAGCTAATAATTAAATATCCTCGGTTAAAACATCTTAGGAAAAAAGATAAAGAGGCAACTAAGGGAAAAGAAAAGAGTTTATGGGAAAGAAGGAATCTTAACATATTGTCTTTTGATAAAGAGTTACTTAGTGTCTTCTTTTTGAAGCTAATTTGTAAGGAGAATACGTGCTTTTTTTTCTGAAAAATAATTTACAGTTTAAATAGAACCGTTTTTATTTTTTCTAAAAAGTTCCGTTTCTGAAAAAAAAAGAGGAAGGTAGGTTTCGTGATGAGTCGACAAAAAGTTGTTAAAGAATTGTTGAACTCTCGAATAAACCAGTATTTTTGTTGACCTTAAGAAGGCAAACTCTAAAACCAACCTATTTCTAAAAATTAAAATTAAACTTTTTTTATGAAACAATTAGCTACATTATTTGCAGCTTGTTTGATGGCTGCAACGACCGTTCATGCACAAACTTGTTGTACGCCCAATACAATTGCACCAGAAATTACAACAGGTTTTCATACCACTCAAATTGGAGGCAATGTGAATACCCCTATTGCTACTTTAGGAACAATCAATTCGGCTGATTTACCTACCGTAGAATATATTATTACGAAAAGAAATAGCCCTGCATTAGATGATATGGGCGTGCCTGATACTGTTGGTGGTGGTGGTGATGTCATTATTGGTGCAGATGTGGATGGTATTTTTATGCCAGATAACATCCAACGTTATGGGGTTACTTTAAACCCTGGTGATACATTTGATTTGGTCGCTGTTGGATATGATTTGGCTGTGATACAAAACTTAGCCGATTCTTTATTGAATGGAACGTCTCCATCTGGTCCTTGTTGCGGTTTGTTTGGTGTGATGAGTATTGTATTAGGCGAGCCAGCCATTGCTGGGTTTTGCGATAGTATGAATCGTGCGGGCATTTATAATTCAACACACATTAATGGAATGAACGAAGTGTTGACTATTTTTGATGTATTCTCTGGGGGGCAGACTTCTTTGCCGTCTTTTATCAATACCTTAAATTTGATTAATAGCAATGGTACTTTTATCTCTCAAGAATGTGGAGGGACGGGCGCAGATAATTTCTTGTCTTTTGGTATTAATACAAGTGCTACCTATGGTTATGACAGAGAAGGAACGATTGCAGTTCAAAAATTGAGTGATGTTTCTTTGTTTATGTTGTACCCAAACCCTGCAACTAAGGGTGTTGTGAATATCCATTTTACAACTCAAAAAGAAGTAGACCTAAACATCAATTTATTTGATGCACTAGGACAACGTGTACACCACCAAACATTGGGAAATGTTTCAGGTGATTTTAACACTGCGATTCCTGTTAGTCAGCTTGCTGCTGGAATCTACTATGTTGAATTAACAGACGGACACAACAAGCAAGTACTTAAAGTAATTGTTGACTAGTCAATACGCTATTAGCTATTAATTATATTAGCTTGAAGTTTATTAAATATAATTATTAAAACTACAAATTATGTCTAATAACATGATTTGTAGTTTTTTTTAACTTAAATCTTAGAATAAAACCATGAAAACAAATTACTTTTTTAAAACCTTAGCAATTATCTTATTTATAAGTAATTATTTGGCGGCACAAAATAAGTGTTGCCTAGGCACAACCGTTGCGCCAGAGCTTAGTACAGTAGGAACAGGAGTGACTATTGGTTTAAATCAAAGCACTGCACCCCCCGTGTTTTATGCAAATGCCTCTGCTGATTTGCCCAATGTGGAGTATGTTATTGCCAGACAAGGGCAAGTTGCTTTGGACGGACAAGGGCAACCTAGTACCGTTGGTGGCGGTGGTAATGTAATTATAGGGGTTGATGAAGATGGTATTTTTGTACCTGCCAATCAAAACCGTTATGGTTTGAGTGTGGGAATGGGAGATTATCTTGACGTAACAGCTGTTGGTTATAACTTACCGTTAATCCAAGAGTTGACAGATTCTCTATTGAATGGGTTCTCTAATGGGCAGCCTTGTTGTGGTCTATTTGGGGTGATGTCACTTGTATTACAAAATCCAGGCTTGGCAGGATTCTGTAATACTTTGAATAATGCAGGAATTTATACAGGAGCAGATGTAACCAATCTAGAGGATGTCCTAACTGTTTTTAGCCCTTTTGTAGATGGGCAATATTCGGTGGGGGCCTTAATTTATGTTTTTGATCTTATTAATAGCAATGGAAATTATGTCTCTACAGATTGTGGCGGGACAGGAGGAAATAATTTTCTCTCTTACGGTCTTAGTGGAATTAGAAATTTCACTTACATTATTGGAGCTACACCAACGTCGAATACTTGTTGTTATGGAACAACCATGGCACCTGAATTAAATACAGGTATACACGGAACACTTATCGCAACAAATGACAATACGCCACTTCCTGCTTTGGCTGTAAATGCCTCTGCTGATTTGACGAATGTTGAGTATATTATTACAAAAAGAAATACAGCTGCTTTGGATGCTATGGGGCAGCCTGACACCATCAAAGGGGGAGGCGATGTTGTCTTAGGAGCAGATGAAGATGGTGTTTTTATGCCAATGGATAAGACTCGTTATGGTTTAACACTTGCTGTTGGGGATACCTTTGATATGACAGCAATAGGCTATGATTTGCCTGCGTTTAAAATCTTGATGGACTCTTTGTTAAACGGAACCCAAAATGGACAACCTTGTTGTGATGTGTTTTCAATCATGGCTAGTGTCTTAAACAAACCCCATTTAGGAGCGGTTTGTAATAGGCTTAATAATGCAGGAATTCTAGGTGCTGGTGATCTGAATAATATGGAAGAGATGTTACCTGTATTTGAGGCCTTAAATAATAACCAAAACTCCTTGGGAAGTATTGTTGCTGCATTAGAATTGTTGAATGAGAACGGAAACTCCATTTCTTCGGATTGTGGCGGAACAGGCATGAATAACTTTATGCCTTATGGAATTCATCTAAAGAAGCAATATGCTTATGTGGTAGACAATCCTTTAGTCGTTAGAGATTTGAGCCCAATTTCTTTGTTTATGATTTATCCTAATCCAACCACAACGGGTCTTTTGAACGTTCATTTTACAATGAAAAAAGAAGTAAATGTAGTTGTTCGCCTATTTGATGCTTTGGGACAAGAAGTACATTATCAAACTTTAGAGCATGTTTTGGGTGATGTTAAGACAACGATTTCTACACAGCATCTTGCTACAGGTGTTTATTTCCTTGAATTAGCAGATGGGCACAGCAAGCAAGTAACCAAAGTAGTCGTTGATTAGTTTTGGACGAATGATTTTTATACTTTAGAGGATAAAACCCATAGGTAGCTTTTGGCTGTCTATGGGTTGTGTTTTTTTTAGCCTAAAAGGGTAGAACGAACCTAAGCTGAATTTTAAGCCTTTAAAGATGTTTGGAGCACCTGATTTTTTTGTAGGGTGTTTGATTAGAGACAAAAAAAGCAAGGAACTATTTAAGTCTAATCGCCCTATTAGCGAACCAAATAATTAGAAGGATTGTAAAAGAACAAAAAAAAGTCTTATTTTTATGAGATCACTTGCTTGAAAATTAGGTCTTATTTTTAGTGAAAAAGACTTGATTCATCGTTTATCAAAAATTAAAAAAATGAAGAAAAATAACTTTTTTTTGGTTTTATCGGCTTTATTGTGTTTCGGCTTTTTTGATACCGTAACTGCACAATGTCCAAACTGCACGATTGCTTTACCTGTAGGAATCCCAGCAGACACAATCTTAATTGACTCCTTGATTCCAGCGTATAAAAACGCCTATTATGAAGAAGGGATCAGTTATCGGTTGCCTTATACAACCGATCCGTTAGCAGCAGTGGCTCCTCCTGGAACGAATGTACCTTTGGGGGTAAGTATTGATGATTTTACGATACTTAGTGTAACAGGTTTGCCACCAGGTTTAACTTGGACAGGCGATCGTCCAGCTCCAATGGTCTATGACGAAGCGGCTCCACAAACTAGAGATGGTTGTATTACCCTTTGTGGAATACCAGGGGCTTCAGGAACCTTTAATATCAATGTGAATCTAGGCATTAGAATAGCAGGTTTTGTGGTTCCTTCTCCACCAATTCCCTTAGAGTTTATTGTTTTTCCTGATACCAATGCTTCTTTTTTATTGGATACTTCAGGGGGCTGCGCTCCCTTTGGTGCCGTTATTACGAACTTGATACCTAGTAACGGGAATGCTGGTTTTTCGTATGCTTGGGATTTTGGAAATGGAATGACTTCTATAGCGGAAAATCCAGATACGGTATGGTATAACTTTAATATGACCAGCGATACTGTGGTCGCAATTACACAACAAGTCATCATTGATACCTTTCCTTATCTATTAGAATCCATTGTTGTGGCAGCCGATCCAGGGAATAGTTGTAATGACGATGTAGGTTTTCCTCCATTCGTAGTGGCAGGAGCACCAGATATGTATATGATAATGATTGGTCATGGAGATACGATCAACACCGATCCTAATTTTGCTTTGATTGGGAATACTCAGAATAATGAATACCCAAGAGATACAATGGTCTTCCCTGGCCCAATTGAGTTGGGGGCTGGGCAAATGTACAGCTTAGAAATATGGGATGATGATACCGCAGTGCCATTTGGTACAGATGATCCTTGTGGTAGTGGTCCCGTGACGTTTAGTGCGGCCTTGGGCGTAGGAGTACATACCTTGACGAGTGGTTCTATGACGATTGAAATAACGCTTTCTCATTATATTGATACGATTAACTATGTAGATAGTGTAAGAGTTCAATACTGTAATGTAAGTGTTGACCAAATTAAAAACGTAGAGCGTTCTTTGTCTATTTATCCTAATCCAACTTCAGATGCTGTCAACATACAGTTTCAATTAAACGGAGGGAGTAAAGACGTAGATTTAGTACTTAGTGATGTACTAGGAAGAACCCTTTATACAGAACAAATGAAAAACTTCAATGGTACTTATAATCAACCACTTGATTTAAGCCGTGAAGCAAATGGGGTTTATATTCTTCATTTACGTGTTGGAAGTGATGTGATTTCCAGAAAAATAGTTCTTCAGAAATAAATACAAACCCGTTTTTAAACGTAATTTGGTATCGTATTTGTAAAATAGATAAGAATAAACCATTCTACAATATTAAGCTAGAATGGTTTATTTTTTACTTTTTTTGCTAATCCACCAAATGCTTAAACAATATATTTAATCAACTAATGAAATTACAATTAACTGCAATTCTGCTTTGTTTTTGTTTTCTAACTTCAGTTAGCGCACAAGATCCAATAGATATTATCGACAAAATGTATGCCGCCATCAAAAAGATGAATAAATCATCTTTTGAATTACATTCTAAAGAACGCTTTGGAGACAAATACGTTTACAAGAAAATGAAATTTCATATACAAGAAAGCCCAAGAAAAGTCTACATGAAAGATTTGGACAAAGGGGTGGAATTATTGTATGTGTCTGGATGGAACAACAACAAAGGATACATTAATCCAAATGGGTTTCCTTGGGTGAATGTTAGTTTAAGTATTTACGATGCACAAGTGGTGTCAGAAAATCACCATACGGTTGATGATGCAGGTTTTGGTTTTGTCAATGTATTGTTGGATGGTTTGGAAACGACAAGAAGATCCGCAGGCAAATCTAGAAGCGTTCTGTATGTTTACAAAGGCGAAGTGACTTATGAGGGCAGAGCGTGTTATAAAATATATCTCTACCCACCAACAGAGTTTAGATATGTTTCTTATACAACAGATAGAGATCAAACGTTGATGCAACTTTCTCGAAGAATTTTTGCCTCTGATTATTTAATCAAGAAAAAGAATAATTTAAATTATACAAGAACAATTAAAAAGGGAACAACATTGAGTGTGCCAAGTAATTACGCAAAAAAAGTAATTGCGTATATAGACAAAAAAACGTACATGCCGATTGTGCAAATGTTGTACGATGAACAAGGCTTGTTCGAAAAATTTGAATACAAAAAAGTAGTTGCTTATCCAAAATTCCAAAGCAATGAATTTACAACAGATTGTTCTACTTATGGTTTTTAGGCGGTCGCAATTTGTTCGTTTAAACTAGATATGTTACCTTAATGGTTCTTACAAATGTTCTTTTGTAAGAACCATTTCCTTTTTTTTTAGTTTAATAAGTGATCCTATGTCTAATCCATAAACTAAAATAGATGAACAAGTGAATAGACGACACACGCAACTCTGAATGTATTGTGTGCACCAAAGACAATACATTCCAACCAATCAATCAACAAGACCATGAATACGACGACAGAAACAAAGGCCAATTTAACGGCAACAGAAGTGCAAGCTATCATACAGGCACAGCGAGATTATTTTGCGACAAATGCGACCAAAGACTTAAAGTTTAGAAAGCAAAAACTGGAGCAATTAAAGAAAATGATTATAGATAATGAAGCGGCTATTATAGAAGCGTTGTACAAAGATCTACGCAAACATGAATTTGAAGCGTATGGTACAGAGATTGGATTTGTTTTAACCGATATTAAAAAAGCACTTAAAAATCTTAAGGCTTGGGCAAAACCAAGAAAAGTAAAAACACCGCCATTTCATTACGTAGCGAGTAGTTATACCCAATCAGATCCCTATGGAAATATCTTAATTATTGCGCCTTGGAATTATCCAATGCAATTGTTGTTGGCTCCATTGGTAGGTGTTATTGCAGCTGGAAATACTGCAATTTTGAAACCTTCTGAATATGCAATGCACACGTCTAATTTGTTAACAAAGTTAATAAATAGTACGTTTAACCCACGATACATCAAAGTTATAGAAGGAGCGGTTTCAGAGACCCAATTATTACTAAATGAAAAGTTTGACTTTATCTTTTTTACAGGAAGCACTAATGTCGGTAAGCTTGTTTACCAAGCAGCTGCAAAACATTTGACGCCTGTAGCCTTGGAGTTGGGAGGAAAGAGTCCTTGTATTGTGGATACAGACATTCATTTGGATTATACGGCAAAAAGAATTGTTTGGGGAAAGTTTATCAATGTAGGACAAACCTGTATTGCGCCCGACTATTTGTTAGTAGACCAAAAGATTAAAGATGCTTTGGTGGCAAAAATAAAGTTTTATATCCACGAGTTTTTTGGTGAAAACCCTCAAAATAGCGAAGCCTTAAGCCGAATTATCAATGAAAAACATTTTGATCGCCTAAGTACTTACCTCAAAGAGGGGACTATAATTGAAGGAGGGCAAAGCGATCGTGCCGATAAGTACATTGCCCCAACATTGATGGAAAATGTCGATTTGGAAAAAGGAATCATGCAGGAGGAGATTTTTGGACCAATTTTGCCAATTATTGAATATGGAAACCTTCGAGAAGCGATTGATTTTGTGAATTCAAAATCAAAGCCACTCGCACTTTATATTTTCTCTAAAAATGAGAAAAGAATTGACCGAGTATTAAACGAAACCTCTGCTGGTGGGGTCTGTATCAATGATACCTTGATGCACATCGCAAATGGGCACCTGCCCTTTGGAGGTGTTGGAGATAGTGGGATAGGAGCGTATCATGGACGACATTCTTTTGATTTGTTTTCTCATGAAAAAGCGGTTTTGCACCGTTCTTTCTTAATAGAAGAGCCCATTCGTTATGCTCCTTACAAATTAGGTTTAAAAGTGATTAGGAAAGTGATGGATTGGGCTTTGTAAAATTGCCACATTTAACGTTCAAGACGACACATTCTTATAATAAAAAAGACTCTAGGACATTTGCCCTAGAGTCTTTTTTCTATTTATTGCGAATAAAAAACTAGCCATTCACCTTTTTATGATCCGCTAAGAATTTAGCCAACCCAATATCCGTCAAAGGGTGTTTTAATAAAGCTAAAATAGCATTTAGAGGACAGGTAACAACGTCTGCTCCAACTTCAGCACATTTTACAATATGCAAAGGATTGCGAATAGAGGCCGCTAAAACCTGTGTTTCGAAGCCGTAAAAACTATAAATATGAACGATTTGATCAATCAAATCCATTCCATCCCAAGAAATGTCGTCTACACGACCAATAAAAGGAGATAGGTACGTTGCCCCCGCTTTTGCAGCTAGAATTGCTTGACCCGCAGAAAATACAAGCGTACAATTGGTACGAATACCTTTGCTAGAGAAATGCTTGATGGCTTTGATGCCATCTTTAATCATCGGAACTTTTACAACGATATTAGGATGCAATGCAGCCAAAGCTTCTCCTTCTTTTACAATACCTTCAAAATCGGTTGCAATTACCTCTGCACTAACATCTCCATCAGCGATTTCGCAGATTTTTTTGTAATGTTCTAAGACAGCTTCTTGACCACTAATACCTTCTTTCGCCATTAGAGATGGGTTGGTTGTCACACCATCTAAAATACCTAAGTCATAAGCCTCTTGAATTTGCGCTAAATTGGCAGTATCCACAAAAAATTTCATCTTGATTTGTTTTTGTAAGTAGTATGAATCGTATTGTAGCCTGTTTTTGGTTTTTATAAACTCAAAGCTTGACAAACAATTGTTTTACGCCTCAAAACTAATGGTTTTTTATTATTCACCCTAATTTTACTTAAATTTGTATCCTAGCAATTATTTATTCCATAAAATAGGATTGAAAATAGCAAGGTCAAAAAGTGTGCGAAATAAGCGATCGGTGAAGCCACAGCACAGTTGTTTAGAAAAAAATACAAGAACTTTTCGGAGAGCATTTCTCGGTTTCTAACGATTAAAAAGGATAAGATATTTAGTAGTAAGCGTACGGTTTAAGTAGCAAGGAAGTTTGCTAACAGTCAATGATTGACGACTGGCTACTTACGACCAAAGCAATTACTTAATGTTAAAATTAAGCGGATTGACATCAATAGGCGTTCGATCTCCTTCACACTGAACCATTACATTAATAAAAATGTATTTATCTCCTT
>CACVAQ010000219.1 GCA_902727865.1 uncultured Aureispira sp.
GTACCATCCCAACCCACCGATTGACTGTTGGTTTCAAATACTTTTTGTCCCCATCGGTTGTAAATCGCCATTGTCATTTCGTCAATATTATTGCCATTGACCATCAACACATCGTTGTAACCATCTCCATCAGGCGAAAAAGCATTTGGAATAAAGATGATCGGTCCCGCACAAATAGGTTCTTTTATATAAACCGTCACCGAATCTTCGTCGGTACAAAGTTCATTGGACACGCTTAGATAGTACGTTTTTGTCATTCGGGGTGTAGCTACTGGATCTGGAATGTCGTACGCACTTAAAGTCGTATCTGGCAACCAATCATAAATGTATCCTATAACATCTGTCGCTACAAGTTGCGAAGATTGTCCTACAAAAATACTATCGGGTATTGCATCTACCGTAAAGGCAGGCGAAATACTGGTCACATTGACATATGCAAATGCTGTATCTCGGCAACCTCTGTCATTTAATCCGACGACCATAAAGTCTAAATCTGCATTTGCCAACACATCAACACTGTCCGTTCCTTGTCCTGTGATAATATTAGGAACAGGTGTCCAAGTATAATCAACAACACTGTTGTATAAAGAGAACACATTTGATGCGGTTAACAAAACGGTGTCCCCTCGGCAAACAATCTGACTATCAGAAGCTACGATTTCGACGCCATCAAGAGGTAAGTAAATTTCCTGTGTAAACGTATCTGGGCAAGCCGTTCCTAATCCACCAATTAACGTCACGGTATAACGTCCTGTATCTGGAAAAATATGGGTAGGATTCAAATCCGTGGAGGTTCCTGTTCCGTCAAAATCCCAAATAAACCCGACATTAGGGTCAACACTGGTATTGATAAATGGAACCGAAAAGGACTTATTACAAGCTAATTCTGTGGTATCAAATGTTGCGTTCACTTGAAATACTTGTAGCGGTAAAACAACGGTATCAACACAACCATTGTCATTGATTACATTCACTGTAAAGACCGTATTGGCATCGGCAACAATTTGAATCGAGTCGGTTCCTTGCCCTGCCAAAATAGGCGCATTGGGCGTCCAAACATAGCCTGCGATATTGTTATAATCGGCTAATGTATTCGTAACACTAAGCGTTAAATCCTTGCCTTTACAAACTTGGGTTGGTGCTGTAGACAAAATAGAAGCGCCATCTAATGGTATGTAAATATCTCTAGTAAATGTATCTTGACACAAAGCTCCATAACCTGCAATTAGCGTTACAGCATAAAGGCCTGTATCTGGAAAAGTGTAGGTCGGAAACACATCTGTCGAGGTTCCTATTCCATCAAAGTCCCAGAAAAATCCATTGTTAACCGATGTACTATTATTTCCAAAGGGGATACTTAAAGTCGTGTTACAATTAAAAGCGATGCTATCAAAAGCGGCTTCGACCAATTGAAGTTGAATCGTTGTATTGTCTACATCTTGACAACCCTTATCGTTCACCACCGTCACACTTAAGTTAACATTATTATTCACAATAACGTAGACCGAATCGGTTCCTTGCCCCGATAAAATACTGCCGTTGGGGGACCAGTTATAAGAGACTAAATTATTATAATTACGCAATACATTTTGTGCCACCACTAAAACGGTATCTCCTTCACAAGCATCCTGAGGAGGAACTTCAACGTCTGCACCATCTAAATTAATGGTAATTTGACGTTCGACCGTATCAACACAAGAAAGCCCCATTGCCGCAATCATCGTAATCGTATACGTTCCTGTATCTGGATAGGTATGAAATGGATTTACAGCAGTTGAAATCGGAGAACCATCTCCAAAGTTCCATTGAAAATCGGTATTAAAAGAAGTACTTGTATTGATGTGACGCAGCGAAAGCGAGCTATTACAAGGCGATATATTAACGGCAAACTGTGCTTCTAAGGACGTACAAACACCGACAGAGTATTGAAAATCTCGTTTGGTGATCCCAATCAAAACACCATTTCGGTATTCTTGGGCGCATATTCCAACCACAAAAGTTCCCAAAGTGAGGGGTGTGCCTGATAAAAACCCAGTTACAGGGTCTATTCTTAAAGGATCTGATCCTCCTAGCATGTTGTTTATGCTATAAGGCGGTTGCCAAACAACCGAACTGTAAGGAGGAGGTGCAGGTGGATTCGGCATCGGATCGCCTCGCCCCGCTCCATCGTAAGGGTTACACAAACTATAAACGATAGAATCTCCATCTGGATCAAAGGCAGAATTATCATAATTAATAGAAGAGCCTTGGCAAATATAAAACGGTGGCCATTCTCTAAATCGTGCGCTACTGTTACAGTTTCGCAACGCATTTTCTGAAATAACAACATCGTAAGTAGCACCAGAGGCTTGTGGGTCAACGATATTGGCTATAATGTTATTCCGACAACAGCGTTGATAAGCCAAATGGTAGCCTCCTGCTCGATACCCCAAGCTAATTTGTCTTCGATAGGTCGTCGTATGAATACAGACATTAGGCGGTATAGTATAACAAGGATTACTCAGCGACAAATCTAACGTATCGTCTACTTGTAAAAAGAACATTTCTGTTCTTAAATACTCTCCTGTTGTTGCATCAAAAACGCCAATAGCAGCAGGATTATCAAAATAAGCCCCAGGATTACCATTTTCACAATCTCTAAAAACAGTCAACAGAACTTCATATTGACCGTTTCCCAGGCAATTATAGGTCATCTCTCCTCCTACAATGTGACTTGCTTGAGTAGTAGAAAACGGGAATACAATTAGACAGCACAACAAACTTATAGAATGGATTAAATGTTTCATAGACGACGACTTCCAATTTTTTGAATAAGGGAGCAGGATAATAATGTATTAGAGCGGCAATAAGCAATAAAACGCTCATGACCAAGGGTAATCAGTAAGCACACAACTTAACTACAGCAAGATAATCTGTGTAAGATCAACAATAATATAGAAAATATAGTTGAGTTTAGACTAAAACAATTAATTCTCGTTGCAATTCTTGACTATATATTGTTCAAACAGCATTTAATACTTATTCTTAGTAAAAAAAAAACGAAAGAAATTGTACTTTTGTTTAAACATGCAATAGGCATAACAATTGCGCAATTATTATGCCTTTTGACCAGTAGGGTTCATAAACATTATAATAATGAATTTACACAAAAAAAAGATACTAAGTAGCATTCCTAGTTTACTTTCTGATGAGAAAATACAAGCCTTTGGCGTCTATGACAACTTGGTTGCCGATACTTCTACTAACGAGTGGGACGGCTCAAAAGGTTGGAAAAGCGCTAGAAGGTGGCAAAGAAAATCTTGGCTTTTTTTTGGGGCTTATAGCGCAGATTTATTTGTCGGCTTTGCGATTGTAGATGCTGGTTTCTTGGGAAAAGCGTTTTGTTATGTCTATCGTCCCAAAACAGGGGAGCTTTTAGAAAATGGAATTGATCGCCCTTTTGCCTTTGATCCCAACTTTGAAGCGGATTTGAATAGTTATTGGCAATTAGGACAGTATGAAATTTTGACCAAAAAAGGACAAATGCACTTTAACTTTAAAGGAAAGAAGTTTCAGTTGAGTATGCAATGTACCAATAATGAGCAGGGCTTAAGTTTCCTTTGTCCTTCGACTGGTGGTTCTCGCCCCTTTCATTATACTTATAAGAATTTATTATTACCAACAAATATTCAATTAAAGCAAAAAGGGGAAACGCAGTTTTTTAATAATTTGCCTGGTAGCATTGACTTTTCTAAAGGCTATCCTCCCAAACACAGCAACTGGAATTGGACCTCGTTCTTGGGTCAACTAGAAGATGGAACGCCTGTTGGCATCAATGTCGTCGATCAGTTCAACCAAAACATGGAAAATGTGGTTTGGCTAGGAACAGAACGCATTTTGATTGGAAATGTAGGCTATCAATATAACAAGCCTTTGACTCAATCCATCTGGAAGGTTCGTTCGCTCAATGGTGATTTGGAACTAAGTATGCAAGCCAAAGGTGCTCGTAAGGAGAACATCAATGTTAAGTTCTTAAAAAGTAAATTCACGCAAGTTTTTGGACAGATTGAAGGGAAAATTCGCCATCAAGGGGTCTGGAAAAAATTGACGGGTTATGGGGTCATGGAAGAACATGAAGCGATTTGGTAGTTTTTAACTTTTAAGCGGTACTTTTGTTTTTTGTTTGCTTTTTTTGTCCATGTAAAAAATTAAAATTAAACATTCAATTATAAAAATGAAACGTGTAGTAGTAGGGCTTTCTGGTGGAGTAGATTCTAGTGTAACAGCCTATTTGCTGAAAGAACAAGGGTATGAAGTGATCGGTTTGTTTATGCGAAACTGGCACGATGATTCTGTTATTTTAGATGCAGAATGTCCTTGGATAGAAGATAGTAACGATGCTTTGATTGTAGCGCAAGCTTTGGGCATTCCTTTTCAAACGATTGATTTGAGTGTCGAGTACAAAGATCGGATTGTGGATTATATGTTTGCCGAATACCAGGCTGGACGGACGCCAAATCCCGATGTCTTGTGTAATCGAGAAATCAAATTTGATGTCTTCTTAAAAACAGCTTTAGAATTAGGGGCTGATTATGTCGCTACGGGGCATTATTGCCAAAAAAGTAGCGTTGAAAAAGACGGCAAAACGCATTATCAATTGATTGCGGGGGCTGATAACAATAAGGATCAAAGTTATTTTCTTTGTCAATTGAATCAAGAACAATTGTCTAAGGCGCTCTTCCCTATTGGGCATTTACAAAAGCCTGAGGTTCGCAAAATTGCTGCCGAACAAGATTTAATTACGGCCAACAAAAAGGATTCGCAAGGGCTTTGTTTTGTCGGTAAAATTAAGTTGCCTGAGTTTTTGCAACAACAGCTCAAACCTAAAAAAGGGGACATTATAGAAATTCCAAAAGAATCTGCTATTTTCCAAGATTATCAAACGCAAATAGATGCCATTGGTGACAATAGGAATTTAGCCGCACTTAAGATTTTGACCAAACCTTTTGTCTACCAGCCTAGTGATGGAAAGGTATTGGGGCAACACAATGGGGCGCATTACTTTACGATTGGACAGCGTAAAGGTTTGCAGGTCGGTGGAACGAAGGAGGCGCTCTTTGTGATTGCTACGGATACGAAGACCAACCTTATTTATACGGGGCAAGGGGCGCATCCTGGCTTGTTTAGAAAGGGGCTTTTTATTGCAAATGACGAAGTGCATTGGGTTCGCCCAGATTTGGAATTGGCCATCGGGGCGCAACAGGATTTTATGTGCCGCATTCGATATCGACAGCCTTTAACGCCTGCGACGCTTTATCGTATGGAGGAGGGTTTGTATATTATTTTTGAAATACCGCAACGTGGGGTGACTTCTGGTCAATTTGC
>CACVAQ010000220.1 GCA_902727865.1 uncultured Aureispira sp.
GGACAAAAGATGCCCTATTTTAGTGTTAATTATTTTTGTCCATCTACTTATATGAGTTTTTAAATGCGGTTTTGTCGCACATAGAAAACACAATAAGTAAGTGCTGAAAGCGGTGTAGGCGCTGACTTTATTAGAAAGTCTTGTTACACGAGAATAGTTTTGTTAATTGCTATGCTTTTGAGTGTTGCGCTTTTAGGTTTTTTTTAGACTTAAAAAAACGTCTTGTTCCGTAGGTCAGTTATTTGAATGTTTAAGACAGCTATCGCTATAGAGGGCATTCAAAACTTAGGCTTCAAATAGATCATTAGAACAGAAAAGGCGTAAGGAAGTAAGTGGGTGTGATGCGGAAGGGTTTTTATTCTTTTTAAACTACTATTGCAGTAGCAATCACATTATTATAACAAGGAAATAGGTTTTTTGTTTTCAAAAACAACTTTTTTTTTGAAAAATGAAAAAGAATCGAAGGATTCTGTAAATTAAAACGTCTAATTAACTTTACACAAAATTAATTTATTGATAATATCTAAACGTTTATTAAATGATAAAATATATTTATACTCTTTGTTTTTTTATGGTCACGCAGGGCTTAATGGCTCAAAGTTTTTATGACTTGAATACGGTTCAAAACATAGAAATTACCTTTGCTCAAAGCAATTGGGACCAACTCTTAGATGCAGAAAAAGCAGGCAATGAAAATTATATTATGGCACAAAGTGTGACCATCAATGGAGTTGTATTTGATAGTGTGGGCGTAAAGTACAAAGGAAATAGTACGTACAATGCGAATCAAACTAAAAACCCTTTTCATATTGAATTGGATACGTACAAAGATCATATCTACGAAGCTTATACGGATATAAAGTTGAGCAATGTGGCTAAAGATCCTTCTTTTGTAAGGGAAGTCTTGTCTTATCAAGTATTGAGACAATACATGGATGCGCCTTTATCTAATTACGCAAACGTATCTGTTAATGGAACTTTAATCGGGTTGTATAGCAATTCTGAGGCGATTACTAAGAAGTTTGTTAACAATCGTTTTTATTCTAAAAAGAATACCTTCGTAAAATGTAATCCACCTGCTGGAGCTGGACCAGGAACTGGTAGTTATCCTAATTTAGTAGACTTAGGACCAGATAGCACCAATTATTATGCGGCTTATGAACTAAAATCTGATATTGGTTGGGACGAGTTGATTGACCTTTGTGATACATTGGGCAGCTCTGTGAATGCAATTGAAGACATCTTGGATGTTGATAGAGCGTTGTGGATGCTTGCTTTTGATAATGTCTTGGTCAACTTGGATAGTTATATTGGAGGCTTTACTCAAAATTATTACTTATATAGAAATGACTACGGTCAATTTATTCCAATTGTATGGGATTTGAATGAGTCTTTTGGTCAATTTGCAATGACAGGTAGTGGTAATTTGAACTCAACGGTTGCAAAGCAACAAATGAGCCATTTGTTACACGAAAACGATGCTAACTTTCCGTTAATACAACAATTGTTAAGTGTACCAATGTACAAGAGAATGTATCTAGCACATTGCAAAACCATGCTTTTGGAGAACTTTGACAATGGTTCTTATTATACAACAGGACAAAGCTTACAAACGACTATTGATGCCGATGTTCAGGCAGATGCAAATAAATTTTTCAGCTATGCTAACTTTACCGATAACCTAACGACAGATGTTAGTACTGGCGGCGGTGGCGGTCCTGGTGGCGGAGGTCCTGGTGGCGGAAGTTATATTGGGATTACTAGTTTGATGAATGGCAGAAGTGCTTATTTGTTGGGCTTGACTGATTTTACACAAACAGAACCAACCATAACAAACGTTACGCCATCTAATAGCGCTCCTTTGGTGAATGATCTTGTAACGATTACGGCTACCGTACAAGATGAAAATGCTGTTTATTTGGGGTATAGAACGGCTCAAGGCGCTCCATTTGAAAGAGTCTTAATGTACGATGATGGTGCACACAACGATGGTGCGGCTAACGATGGCATTTATGGGGTAGATGTAACAATGTCCACGCTTTTTATGGAATATTATATCTATGCTGATAATAGTAATATCGGAAAATTCTCTCCTCAAAGAGCAGAACATGAATATTACGCTATCGTGGCAGGTGCTCCAGTAGCGAATGATTTGGTTATCAATGAGTTTTTGGCATCGAATGATTTTGTTATGGCAGATCAAGATGGTGAATACGACGATTGGATTGAGCTGTATAATAATGGTAGCACAACAATTGATTTAGAAAACTACCACCTTTCGGATGACGGAACCGATCTAATGCAATGGACCTTCCCAGCAGGTGCAACAATTGCTCCGAATAGCTATTTTATTGTATGGGCGGATAAAGACGACCTTCAAACGGGATACCATGCTAATTTTAAATTATCAGCAGCAGGAGAGACAATTTATTTGTCGGACCCCGCTGGAGCTATCTTAGACCAAGTTACGTATACGACTCAAGTAGCAGATACTTCTTATGGTCGTTATGTGAATGGGACAGGGGCTTTTCAAACAATGTTTCCAACGTTTGGTGCTGAAAATTCATTGGTGAGCAGTCTAGTAACATTGGATGGAGAGGTGATTGACTTTAGAGCGTATCCAAATCCTGCGACGACTTCGTTCAACTTAGAAATTACAGAACAAGCCGAGCAAGACAGAACGATCATCGTTTATGATGTTTATGGACAAAAAATCTATCAAAATACGATTCGAAAGAATTTGTCTATTCAAACTTCTGAGTGGGCAGCGGGGATGTATATTATCTCTATAGATGGTGCTTCCTTAAAGATGGTGGTTAACTAAGGGTAATACTTAACGTTTTATTAGGTAGCTTTTTAAAGCATAAAAAACAGAATCGGTCTTTCGTAAAGACTGGTTCTGTTTTTTTTATTTTGACAAGGGCTTAGGGGCATTTATAGTGACTCAATTAGGCGTCTTTATTTTGGATGCAGGTAGAAATCTAAAACCAAACAAAAGAATCTTTAAACAAAAACATTACTCTAATAATAAAGCCGTATCTTTGTGACCATTAAGAAAAATAGATATGGTACATTTCGAAGAGTTAAAAATAAAAAGACAATACCTTAATGCTTTAGAAGATCTAGGATTTGAGCAGGCAACGCCCATTCAAATTAAGGCAATTCCTGCCATTAGATCTGGACAGCATGTGATTGGTATTGCACAAACAGGAACGGGTAAAACAGCAGCGTATCTTTTGCCAATTTTACAAAAGCTAGGTTATGCTAAAGGTACAGCGGCAAGATGTATTATTGTCGTTCCGACCAAAGAACTGGTCGTACAAGTCACTCAACAAGTGGCAGAACTGGCTAAATATACAGATATTCGATTCCAAGGAATTTATGGTGGCGTGGGGCGTAAGTCTCAAGCAAAGGCGATTTTGGATGGAATGGATCTTATCGTAACCACACCAAGACGGGTCTTAGAGCTTTATCAAAAAGAAAATATCAAGCTGAATAAGGTCGAGATTATGGTTTTGGACGAGGCGGACCGAATGATGGACATGGGCTTCATGGGGCAAATAAATACCATTTTGGAAGTCGTGCCGACCAAAAAACAAAACCTTTTGTTCTCTGCCACCTTTTCGCCTAGAGTAGAAGAGTTGAGCTGGAATTTTATGGATTTTCCAATCAAGATAGAAATTACGCCAGAAGCGACTCCTGTAGAAACGGTTGAACAGAGCCGTTATGCGGTTCCAAATTTTTTGACAAAGCTTAATTTATTAACACATCTCTTAGAAGACGAGGAAGCGTTTCATCGAATTATTGTTTTTGTAAGAACCAAACAAGCTGCCAACCAAATTTTTAGTCGTTTGCAGAAGTATGGAAAAGATAAGATTCGATTGATCCATTCTAACAAAGGGCAAAACACTCGTATCAATGCCTTTCAAGATTTTAAAGATGGTGCTATACGAATTTTAGTCGCAACGGATGTTATGGCGAGAGGCATTGACATCAAGGATGTGAGCCATGTGATTAATTTTGAAGTCCCAAGGGTCTATGAAGATTACGTCCATAGAATTGGTCGTACTGGGCGTGCGTTTCGGACTGGTGCAGCCATTACGTTTTTTACAAAGTCCGAGATTTATCATATTAATAAAATTGAGAAAAAAATCCGAATGCCTATCCCGCTACTCAATCTGCCAGAGGAGATAGAAATAACGGAAACGCCTTTCTTTGAAAATCAAGAAATGGAGCGTGAAATTGATGCTCAAAAACACAAAGAAAATCCAGATTATAAAGGTGCTTTTCACGAGAAAAAAAGCTATTTCACGAAGATTAAAAATAAAAAGAATAAGCGACCTAAAAAGTACAATGGAAAAACAAACTCTGGGTATATCGCTAAGGCGAACAAAGGGAAAGTAAATACGTCCAAGAAAAGTCGTCACAAGAAATAAAGCACGCAATTTAGAGTACAAAAAACATAAAGAATGACTTATAAAGATTTAATTCCTGCACTATGTCAAATCGCAGTTGATGCAGGGGCTGCTATTTTAGATATTTATAAAGATTGTGAAGGCATTGAAATTATAAAAAAAGCAGATGATTCGCCGCTAACGGCTGCCGATCAAGCTTCAAATAAGGTGATTTGCGAAGGACTAGAGGCCTTAGCCATTCAATATCCTATCATATCGGAAGAGAATAAAGCGGTTGCTTTTGAAGAGCGTAGCCACTACGATTATTATTGGTTGGTCGATCCATTGGACGGAACGAAAGAGTTTATCAAACGCAATGGAGAATTTACCGTAAATATTGCTTTGGTTCATGCTGGTAAAGTGGTTCTAGGAATCGTTTATGCTCCAGTATTGGATGAATTGTACTGGGCTTCTAACAATGATGGTGCGTTCTTGAAGAAGGATGGAAAAACAGAACAAATCCATGCGCCTAAGTTCACCATGAAAGACAAAGGAATCAAGGTCGTTTGTTCTCGTTCGCATTTAAACGATGAAACGAAAGCCTTTATTGAAGCTTTAGATGAACCGAATTTAGTTTCTAAAGGAAGCTCACTAAAGTTCTTGTTATTGGCTACTGGAAAAGCACATTTGTACCCTCGTGTCGCTCCAACGATGGAATGGGATACTGCTGCGGCTCAAATCGTTTTGGAAGAAGCTGGAGGCAAAGTGTTGCAGTACAATACGACGGATGCGGTTGTTTATAATAAGGAAAATATGTTGAATCCTTATTTTGTCGCTTATGCTAATTTGGAAGAATAAAAAATACGTAGGCAATTGGAAGAGTTGAAAATGGGATCATTTTCAACAAAATGACAGCCCCCTTTAAAGGGGCTGTCATTTTGCATTTTAGGTCGTTTTTAATAGAA
>CACVAQ010000221.1 GCA_902727865.1 uncultured Aureispira sp.
CTTACTTCAAAACACCTAAAACCTCCGATAAGCGTACATTTTTAAAATTAAGTTCAATCGGATCTCCGCTAGTTGTCAAATCATGCAACGCAATCAAAAAATGATCCCCTTCCTGTGTGATCGCTAATAATTTGGCGGCTTTCCCATTGGGTACTTCCCAAAATATAATATCGGTGGCATCTAGTGTTTCACCAACAACCACATCTTGTGTTTCATCAAAAATCAAAAAAGCCGTTACTTTATAAGCAGAAGTAGCCGTCCTGACCCGATAGGGAACCGCATCGGTAAGCGCCCTTTTGGCAACCTTCCCAACACTCATCCATCCCAATTGGTTGGTTTGCAACCAATAGCCCAATTTAGCTTTGGTTGGTTGATTTCTTAGCTGGGCTACGATTTGTTCGTAGAGTGCTTGCCCATAGCCCTCTTTCAGTTGCTCTTCATTGGCTTGTAATTCGACACAACGACTTTCATTAATCAAGGCTTCGTCGCCCGCTTTTTCCAAATCCTTAAGGTAAGCTTGTTGCACCTTATTTCGGGTCTTATTATAGCCTGCCATTGCTTTATAATACGCTGCCTCTACGGCTTCATTTTTTGCACAAGTTTCGATCTTTATTTTCTCTACGGCAATCAACAAACGATTTTTTTTATTTTTTAATGTAAGTTCATTCCGTTTTTGTCCGCTACTCAAGGCTTTGATTTTACCTTTTTCATCCCTTTTCTGTCCCTCTAAATAGTCCAAGCGAATTTGAAGGTCTTTTAAGTCTTTCTGTTGCCATTTCGTTAACGAATCGTAAGAAATCATTTTGGGCTTAACTGGGGGCAACTCAAAGTTAGGCAGCGCCAAGGCCTTCTGATTCGATGGATTACACCAAGCTTCCGCTCCAACATAAAAACGACCTACTTTTAATTGTTCCGATTGTTGATGTGCGGTCCAAGACTGTGCCTTGCCTGCATAAAGCTGCGCCTCTTCGGTGTACACATCACTAGGAATGACCACCGTAATATTTTTGCCTGCCTGTACTTTCAAAGGCTTGCCGTACTGAGCCAACTGCAAATGAACGGCTTTATTTAAGTCTAAAAATTCTTGTTGAGCAGAACGACTGGTCAAGGAATGTAATAACAATTCCCAACTGTTCTTTAGAAAACGAACCTCTAGTTGAACCATCCCACTATCTTGCGTCGCTAACGTCCCTGCTGGAATTTGAATCAATACGCCATCTTTGGTCGTCACCAAAACATTTTTGAACGGCTCGATCCAAAACGTTTGAGTAAGGACACCGCTCTCTTCTCTTAAAAAATCAGCGACATAATCTTGGTACACATTTCGAGATAAAAAGTTGCTATCTGTCGTCACCGTAATTTCTGCACAAGCAGTACAAGCGTCCTGATTCATAGGATAGACTTTGTTCTTAATCTGCAAATGCTCCAAGGGCATCCCTGCACGTTCCAAACATTGTTGTACCAAATAAGCTCGTCGCCCAGAAAGGCTGGCATTGGCATCTCCTTCCAAGGCATCATTGGCGTAGGTATGCACTACAATCCGTCCGTTTGATTTTGCTATAGCAGCTTCTGCCAAGGCTTTGATACTATCTACTTGTATTAATGAAATAGAAGCTTTTCCCGACTCAAAATGCACCCAATGTTTTTGTTCCAACTGTGCACACAGTTCCACACTAAACGATGTAATGCTTATTATTATAATAAAAATCAATCTCATACTTTCTTTTTTTGCCCTGCAAAGATACGCTTATTTAATAATGAGTTTAGTAGTCCGTTCAATTTTTTAGTTTTTAGGTAAAAAAAAAAAACAGCGATCTATCTGCGAACCACAGCGACAATTAAACCTGATTATCAAGTAGATAAACACAACTCATCGCCTACAAGCCTTACAAACTATATTGACAGGAAGCACTTAGAGTCACTAGTTTTAACATTTTTAACATTTATTTTTAAATAAAAACTTCGAAGTAGCAAGCTAGTTAAGTCTTGTGCTAACAAGTGCTCAAAAAGTGGTCTACAGCAAGAATCGTAGCCGCCTAAAATTGAACCTTTGTTCTTTCTTTTACAAAAAACCCGTACTTTGTTTCACATTTTCAAATCAAAAAAAACAATCATTTATGCAACTTAATAAGTTACTTTATACCTTTTTGTTCTTCTGGATCATTACACCAGACATTCAAGCACAATGTCCAACAAGTAGCCCTGGTTTTTTGAGTGGCACAACGATGAATGTCGTAGCGACAGACACGACAGCGGCAGCCATTTACACGACAGCCCCTAGTGGCTTACCCAATACGGAATTTGTCTTAATTCAACGGGATAGTATCGCCGTAGACGAATTGGGGCCTGTTATTTTAACAGCGACCTTAAATTCTCGGATTGTCCCTACTGATTTGGGCTTAACGACTTGCAATGAATTTTGTTTGGTTCCGTTCTCCTATAACTTGGCACAACTTCAGACGATTGCCGATTCCTTGATCAACGGTCAATATATTGCTGGGACAAGTTGTTGTGATGCAGCAGGGCAATTTTTTATTGGTTTGTGTGATTCTTTAGCCGCTAATGGTATTACTAGTGGTGCTGACATCACCAACCTAAACGATGTTATTGTCTTGATGAGTATACTTGGAGGCACAACAAATAGCTCTATTTCTTTGAATGGTTTGATTTCAACGATTCAACAAATGAATACGTTTATCAACTTGTTTGGAAATTGTGCGGGAAATCATTCAGAAATTTGTTTTGCCGTTTCGAATACAGACGCTGCAATGGATTGCTATCGAGTTGCCCTTCCTGCTGCGGCAAACTTTGTTGATATCCTGCAAGATACCGTACGAATTTCACCCAATGACACCGTTTACTTAATCGGAACCTTCTTACCCAATGTTTCTATTGATACCTTAATTTGGTCTATTTCTAATCCTGGTTCTAGCCTTGTTGTCGATCCTGTGACGGGAGCCGTCAGCGCTGCTGCAACAACAGATACCGCTTGGGTCGTCGCTAAAGCAATCCGTGGATGTGCCACAGATGTAGCGGTTGTCATTGTAGATCCAACCTTAAGCGTTTCTACTTTAAATCGAACAGACATCCCGCTGCAAACGAGCCCCAATCCTTTTCAAAATAGCTTAGAGGTTTCTTTTTATGCAAAAACAGGGACGTATAACGTTCAATTAGTCGCTGTAACAGGACAAGTTCTTTATCAAAAAGAATATCATCTTAGTACAGGAAATCAACAATTGGACATTAAGGATACCTCGATTCCTAAGGGCTATTATTTTCTAAGAATTACAGGGAACAAAACCCAAGGAACACAAGCGGTTCTTAAATACTAAGTAGTTCGTTTAGGCTTTAATGCACAAGACAGAATTTCCATCATTCGTTTCTTGTCTGTCATCTCCTTTTAGTTCTGATTCGTAATGCTAAAATGAGACCTATCTAAGTAAGTACAACACAAAGGAACAGTAAAAAAATAAGATGAACATTCCAAAGACAATAAAGTAATTTTGTTTATCAACAAAAATAAAAAAAGCTCTTAATCTTCTATTAAATAGAGATTAAGAGCTTCTTTTTTTTGTACCTTTTCAAAAAAACAAGCGTATTATACTTCTTCTGTCGCTTTCAATTTTTCCATGTTGTAAGTCATTTGAATGGCTTCAACAAACTCATCCAAGGCTCCATCCATGACTTCACTTAAGTTATACTTCGTAAAGTTAATTCGATGATCCGTTACACGGTTTTGCGAGTAATTGTAGGTCCGAATTTTCGAAGAACGGTCACCAGAAATAACTAAGGTATTCCTCAAAGCAGAAACACTATCTTCGTGTTTTTGCTGTTGCAGTTCATACAGCTTTGCGTATAATTTCTGCAAGGCAATCACTCTATTTTTCAACTGAGAACGACCATCTTGACATTCCACCACCACGCCACTTGGTTTGTGTGTTACCCGAACAGCCGATTCCGTCTTGTTAACATGCTGTCCCCCTGCCCCACTGGCACGGAACGTATCCCAAGATAAATCAGCCTTGTTAATTTCAACATCTTCCATTTCGAAAAGAGGCATTACAGCAACCGTAATTGCCGAAGTATGTACTCGTCCTTGAGATTCCGTTTTGGGAATTCGTTGCACTCGATGCGTTCCAGACTCATACTTCAACATTCCGTAGACATTGTTGCCCGTTACTTCTAGAATAACTTTGCTATATCCTCCAGATTCACTTTCATTGGACGCAATGTATTCTCGCTTCCAACCTTGCTTGTCTATAAACCGTTCGTAAACACGAAGCATATCTCCAGCAAAAATTGCGGCTTCATCTCCTCCTGCTCCTGCACGAATTTCAAGCGTCACATTTTTTTCATCTTCAGGATCTTTAGGAATCAACATCATTTTCAGATTTTCTTCAAATGGACCTTTTTGTTTTTCCCAATCCTTCAAATCATCTTTTGCCATCTCCACAAACTCAGGATCATCCCCTTCCGATATAATTTCTTTACACTCTGCAATACCATCTAGCATTGCTTTATATTCGTCATGAGCTTTTATAAAAGGTTGTAAATCCTTATACTCTTTGTTAATTTTCATGAAGCGATTCATATCTGACGTTACTTCGGGGTCAGATAATTGCTCTTCGAGTAATTGGAATTTATCCTTTAAGGCTCTTAATTTATCAATCATTGTTTTTAATATTTATATTATATTAAATTAATACTCCGTTGATTTTTTAGTTTTTCTATGAAAAACATAAAAAAGCATCTTGCATTAGTTTGATTATCAGCTTTTTAACATCTTGGTAGCTAAAAAGTCATCTTGCTGATAATCAAACTAATACGATTTTTCAACGGAGTAATGATTAAATAATAGTCCGTTGGTTTTTTGATAGAAAAGCGAAAAACAGCTTCTACGCAACCATGACTACATTTAATATGATGTTCTATCTATAGCGTTTCTGCTTAAAAATTCTAAACAGGCAATAGAATCACAAAAATACAATTAAATCATAGATATTCAAAAAGATTGTCGCTTCCAAGAAAAGGATCTTTACTTTTCTCCGCTCGATCAATCCATCTTTCAGTAAATAATCGCCCCACTTTTGAAAAGCTATTTATCATCAATTAAGACAAAAAAGCGACGTTCAAAAATAACGTTTACTGGTGATCACTTACTATATATATAGCGTTATATGAAATGAGCTGCTAAGCCCTGTTTCAATAAGGTATTTATATGGAAGAATCTATTTTTAATTCGTCTCATCTTGACTTGGTATTTTATTTCAGTATAAATATTTAATCGTAAGGAATCGTTCAGAAAAAGTAGGGCCTAAATAGCA
>CACVAQ010000222.1:0-3225 GCA_902727865.1 uncultured Aureispira sp.
AAAATTAAGCCTTCAAAATTAAACATTAAAACATAGCTTAAATAAGTAACAATAGGTTTTAGTAGTAAATAAAAAAATCCTGCGTAACATGAGATTGTAAGTAGAATTGTAAGTAGAAAAGAGAAGCCACAGCTCTAAGCCGAAAGGCTTTCTTGTAACCATTCAAAGGCCTCTTCTCTATTGTTAAATACTTTTGTTGTCGTATTTTTTTTAACAAAACGGTCAGAAATTTTTAGCAAAATGCCGAGCACAAACTTAGTGGCAAAAGAGCCTGCAATGAATGCTGAATAGATCGTTAAATCTTCCGTGTTTAAATGCTCGTGGTAGTAGTTGAGGACTTCTTTTTTAGTGTATCTAGACGGAAGATTAGATAGTAAGCCCTTTGGGAGTGTGTTTTTATGTAAGAACTCATTCATAATGGCAAGGTTCTCCTTAGCCCCTTCTAATGTATTCTCTCCTTCGAAGGTAGGATTAGGTTTTGTTTCTAGGATGTTCTCTGCCCTAAAAAAAAATATAGATTCTGTAGTTTTACGCTCCATTTATATGAATCTTTAAGTGTTAGGTTTTAAGACTTCGTTGATTCGTTCATTACATTTGTTAGCTATGCTGAGCCTTTGGGGGTCAACGGAGTAATGAGATTTGTTGGACGACGAATAAACTGCTTTCATGGCAGTTTTTAAACGATTTGTTGGTTTCCTCTATTAAGTTAGTGAATTTTATATAAAAAAAAAGGAATAAGACCCTTTTTTTTAGCTTTGTTTCTACAGCCTATATGTTGTTTGTATTTCGCACTATTTTTAAGCGAACTTTTTTGCAAGTTTCTTTAGCGTTTTCGTTCTGTTACGAACACAAGACAGCCCGATTTCTCAAGGGCAAAGCCCTCACGAAGTAATCTACGTCATGCTCTTTTAAAGCACGTACAGTGAAGTATGGTATCAGACACTTTGAAAGTGCCTGATACCATACTTGCCCACTATTTAATAACTTTTTACAGCCTGTACTTAAAAGCACTTTACATAAAGCGTATCGGTTGTAATTTCATTGCTCCAACGACCAGCATTGTCTTTGATCCGAATTTTGTATACAATCGGATCAAAGTAATTGGGCTGATTTTGACAAAGAATCAATGGATTGTTTTGGTCAATACCACAAATTTGAGAAGCAGATACTTCTAATTGTCCCGAAATACCACTAATAATTCCTTGTTGTTGAATCGTAGGGATTTTATAAAAAGAGGTATCGTTTGGTGTTCGACGTGTATCTACGATAATAATATGATTGGCCGTGTCGCCATCTTGCCCCAAGTCGCCATCTCCGTCTGTAAAATCAAATTTGAAGACAACACCACCGCTTAATTGCTGAACCGTATCAACAGAGAAGGCGACCCAACTAATAAAAGGCGTGTCTTCATAAATGGGCGGCTTATCACAAGACATCCAATAGTAACAGCTAAAAATTAATAAACTAACTCCAAGTATCTTTTTCATATAAATTTATTTTCTCCTTCTTTGTGGCACTGAATTTTAGTTGCACTCTAAAATAATCTCGTCGGTTTCCATTTCATTACTGTAATTGCCATCTTGGTCAACGACCTGTACCTTGTAACGCATGGCGTCTGTCGGTTGGCTTGTGCTTGGTTGACAAGACGACCCATTTATATAAATACAACATTGAGAATAGACAATTAACGTAATTTCACCTGTTCGGCTAGAATTATTAGGGTTTGTACCAATAAAATTAGGTAATTTATAGGAGGCAATAACGGCACCTGTTCTTGGATCTGAAACAAAAATATTATTATTGGTATCGCTTCCAATGTTTCCATCTCCATCTGTAAACTTAAATTTTAAGTACAAAGAATCAATGCCTCCTTGGACCATATAGTTTTTAGAAAGGCTAACAAATTCTAAGGTAGGCGTGTTAGAAGGCTTTTCGCCACAAGAAAAAAAGTAAAGAATTGTTATTAGGAACAGAAAAGGTGTTATTTTTAGACGCATACTTTTATGTATTAATACTTCACAAGGTTTTAAGATGTTTATTTATACTTATTCTTACTCTGTTGAAAACCCAAAGACTCCCCGCAGCGCTCACGAACTGAGCGAACAAAGGTAGTGAAGGAATCAGCGGAGGATTCATTATATAGTAAGGTAACATTTTCTAAGCTGAGAAGTTGGGTAGAATTAAAATAGATGATGAATATAGTTTACAATACTTTAAAATTACATATAGATAACGTAACAGAAACGACTTTTGAGCCTACGGCATTGGCTGTTTTTCGTTATCAAGTCCAAAATAATCCACTTTACCAAGAATTCATAAATTTGTTAGGAATTTCAGTAGAAGAGGTAACAAAAATACAACAAATTCCATTTCTTCCGATTCAGTTTTTTAAATATCATACGATTAAAACGCAAGAATGGTTGCCTGAAGTTGTTTTTACCAGTAGTGGAACGACCTTGCAAAACCCTTCTAAACACGGTGTTCGCTCACTAGATTGGTACAATCAATGTGCCTTTAAAGCTTTTGAAGCACAATACGGTGCGCTTGAAAACTACGCCGTCTTAGCCTTGTTGCCCTCTTATTTAGAACGAGAAGGCTCTTCTTTGGTGTTCATGGTCGAACAATTTATTAAACGGTCTAAAAATCCTTACAGTGGCTTCTTTTTATATAATACGGATGAACTGTTGCAAGTGTTGGGGCAATGTCAACTAAAAAACCAACCTGTTTTGCTGTTGGGGGTCACATATGCTTTATTAGATTTAGCAAAAGAGCATCCCAAAGCACTCAAAAATGTAGTGCTAATGGAAACGGGCGGCATGAAAGGGAAACGGGCTGAAATGACTAAAACGGCCATTCATGCGGTCTTGAAAAATGCTTTTGGGCTAGAACAAATTCATTCAGAATATGGAATGACAGAACTGTTGTCTCAAGCTTATTCTAAAGGAAATGGATTGTTTGAACCGAGTGCGACTATGCGTGTTTTAATTCGAGAAACGACCGATCCTTTGCACTTGCTTCCTGCTCAAAAAACAGGTGGCATCAATGTGATTGACTTGGCAAACATTGATAGTTGTAGTTTTATTGCTACCGATGATTTAGGACGCTCTTATGAAGATGGTACTTTTCGGGTCTTGGGGCGTTTTGATGCGAGCGATTTGCGAGGATGTAATTTATTGGTGGGGGAGGAAGTCTAGGACGAACTGATTATGGCTTCGTGTTCCAAGG
>CACVAQ010000222.1:3325-5299 GCA_902727865.1 uncultured Aureispira sp.
TTAGGTAGATAGTTATTTTAGAACACTCAATTTTCACCAATGACGGAATTATTATTATCCTCCCAACGATTAGAGCAACAAAAAGTATTACACACCGGTAAACTAGATTTACTAGAAGCTTTACAAAAACATAGCAATCTAGAGATTGTTCAATTAGAGGGCAAACTGCCTGCAAAATCCATTATTTTGGAATGGAAGGAAGTGCAAACACCTACCACGCCAGCAAGTTTTAGCGATTTGGCAGGAAAAAAATTGACGGAATATAAATTCCAATATTTAGGACAGTTTAGCTTTGATGGAAATGTAGTGGAAGCAGAAAACGAAACGTTTATTGCTGACTTTCCAGAACAAAATATCTCCAGAACTTCTTTGGATAGTACAGGGTGGTTGAATTGTACTTGGTTGTTGGATTTTTTGATGAATGCAGAAGCGATTGAACAAGATAGCTTACGCAACGAGGGCTTGATTTGGAGAAAAAATAAGAAAGGGTTTATGCTATCTCTATCTAGAGAAAGTACCGATGCTCGTCACGCAGAACAAGAAAAATTTGTGTTTGAAAATAAATTCAAAGCGGTTAATTGGTCGCATAATGCGCTGTTTAGTGGGCAAGAAATTTGCTAGTTGGACGACCAAAATAGATCGGTTGAATAGTTAAAAGGTAAATTTACCTAAATAAACAAACTGCTAGATACTCCAAAAGTATCTAGCATTTTGTTTTAAAGTATTTAGAAGGCTTGTTTCTGAAATTATTTTGGACTATTTTTTTTGATAAAAGCAGTAAGTTGATCTTTTTTCTGAAGCTTAATCAATTTTTCAATTTCCTTATTTTTGCCCAAAGTTTTCTTATTGTTATTATAAAAGAAAATAACAAACTCTGTACCTGCAATATAACTTTTGTATTTATCGGTTAAATCTCTAGTTTTGATTTGATAAATAGCTGCACCACCTAAAAAGTGAATCAAATAGGTTGGGTCTTTATATAAGTAGGGCGCTACTTTTTCGGACGCTTCTATCGATACCGTAGGGCTACCCAAAACCCATTCGACTAAAAACTTAGAGAGCGCTTTTCTTTGGTCGGGTTTTTCTGTTACAGGAGATTTTACCAAGTAAAGAAAACCGTTGACAACATCTTCTTCATAACGCAAAAAATCGGCTTCGCTGTTTAAAGTAAAATCTTTTTCTTTTTCTACTTTCTCTTGATCTCCAAATAATTCGTGCTCTAGTTTAGGATCTAATTTTGCTCCCTTTTCCTTTGCAAAACCTAAGAATTTTTTAGCGTTTTCTGCATCTTTTTTATAATAATAAATATAACCTGTTAACATATATCCATCCGCTAGATGATGGGAGTCGGTTATTTTGTAAATTTCGACCGCTTTGTTGACATTGGTCAATGCGAGGTCAAATTTTTGTTGACTCATGTAAATGTTTGCGATACCAAAGTAGCTTTCTGGATCATTTTCGTTGATTTCTGATAAGGCTTGGTATTCTTTTAAGGAGGCTTCAAAATTACCTTGGATAGAATAAATTAAAGCCAAATTTTGATGTGCCATTGGCCCTTGTGGGTAAATTTCGATGGATTTTTTATTGTATTCAATCGCTTTTTCTAAGTTGTTACTTTTTCGATACAAGACGGCTATATTATCATACGCCTCTACAAATTGAGGATCTTTTTTAATCGCTTTGTTGTAGTATTTGATGGCATTATCATAGTCCCCAGTATTAAAATACTCTACAGCCGTTTCGTAATGTTTCCTAGCTTCAGGAGAGCTTGTTCCATCATACATATCTGTCGAAGAAGAGGTAATCACAGAAGAACCTGTTGCGGTGATAATGGTTTCTTTTTCTTTATTAACTTGTGCAAAAGTAGGGGCGACAAGAAGCGAAAACAGTAAGGAAGTAACTAAAAATATACTTTTCATGGTTTTTTAATTTAGGTGTAGTAATAGATACACTAGACTTTTTAAGATTATAAAT
>CACVAQ010000223.1 GCA_902727865.1 uncultured Aureispira sp.
GCATAAAAAAAACAAATGCAACGGGAACAAATAAACGCAAGATAAAATTCATAGAATTAATTTATTTATTGAGCATAAAAAGTAATGAATCTGTCATTAGGATTATTTCTAATGTTTTCTAAAATAATACTCCGTTGATTTTTCAACGGAGTATTACTAAAACAAACCTGAGTACAGAACAACAAAAGTAAAAAAATATAGATTTGTGGGGCCATTTCTAAAAGAAAATCTATTGAGGAATAAATACCTAGGTATAGGATAGCCCTTCTATTTCTCTAAAACGATAAATACCCTTAAAATGTATTGCATTCCATCACAAGTAGTCCATAAAAAAATCCATTTGGCTTTTGTTCCTCCTATTCTATCTCTTTGACCACTTTTCCCAAAAAAAATTAACAAGCGATTTCATAAAAAAAAGGTTTGAAGGCTTGAATATAACTTGTTTTCAAACCTTCAAACCTTCAAAATTTTAATCTTCCAATTTCTATTTATCTATTACGACCATATTGCTCGTGACTAGACACCCAATCCGAAGAAGAGATTGCAGAGCCTAGAGAAATTTCTCCAGCCAGTACCACCCCAGCAATAATTTCGGCTAGTTGATTCACTTTACCTTTTCCAACACAATCTAATATTTCCAAGCATTCACTTTGTGTTGCCAAACCAGTCCCACCACCATAGGTTGCAATGATTAAAGATGGAATCGTGATAGAAAGGTACAAATCACCTTCTTTAGTGACTTCGGCATACGTAATTGCAGCCGATGATTCTGAAACATTGGCAACATCTTGCCCCGTCGCAATAAAGATTGCCGTAATCGCATTGGCAGAATGTGCGCCATTATTATTTGCCCCAGACATAATCGATCCAATATTCGCAACACTAGCGTGATACGCTAATTGTTCTGGCTCTACACGCATGTGCTGAATCAACACATCTCTTTTTAAAACGATCTCTGCCGTTACCCGTTTACCACGCGTACGCATGATGTTTACTTGAGAAGCTTTTTTATCTGTTGCAAAGTTCGATTCTAGGTAAAAATGCTCAATTTTATTGTCTTTGTACGCTTCTATAATCCAGCTACAAGCTGCAAAAGTAGCCCGTCCTACCATGTTTTGTCCTGCGGCATCTCCTGTAGAATAGTTAAAACGCAAGAAAGCAAATTTATTGGATAAATAAGGATCTATATATTGCAAGCGAGCGACACTAGATGTTGCTTCGGCTTCTTCTGCAATTTTTGCAAAATGTTCCTTTGTCCAATCTACAAAATCACGAGCAGCACGAGCATCGGCAAAAACAAAAACAGGGGCCCGTTGCATGGCATCCCGGACAACCGTACATTTTACACCACCACAAAGATTCATTACCTTGATTCCACGATTATACGACGCCACTAAAGTACCTTCTGTTGTTGCCATTGGCACCAAGAAATCGCCTTTTGCAAATTCTCCATTAACGGTAATCGGGCCTGCAATTCCAACTGGAATTTGAGCCACTCCTGTAAAGTGTTCACAGTTACCAGTCAAGGCGTGTGGATCAAAAGAGTATTTAGTAACATGATCTAATTTTGCGCCAGAGTATTCTTCTACAAATTTTTGACGTTCCTTGATTGCCGCTTCAGAATAATCGTCATTTTTATCTCTAGGAATACTTACCCTAGAAGTATCTTTCTTTGAAACGCCATCTTCTACATCCAAAGTCAAATCTCCAAAAGGGTCTGCTGTAAAAGTTATTTCCAATTTATACTTTCCTGTTTTCAATGCAGGAATAGCACAGATCATGTTAATCGTTTCCCTCAAATTAAATTGAATTGGACTACTAACAGAAACCTCTTTAGGGGATACGACAACACCAGTACTTAAGTGCAATTGTATAGACTCTAAAGGTACGTTTTGTCCATCAATTTTAACTTCTTTCAAAGCAGTGAAAGAAGCATCACTCAAGCGATTTTTGACCGTAAACTGAACACCACCTTCAACATTTTCTAGGCTATTAAAAGTGTATAATTGTTTAAGAATTAAGCTTGGAATCTTCATTATTAAAAATCATTTTTTGGGTGAAATAACTAGTTATTATCTATGTTTTCTTTTTTTTATTGGCAAAAAATAGATGTAATGACCATTAAGTTAGTAATAGTTAGGAGAGTTTGCAACCAAATCAAAGTGTTTTTACATAAGAAAAAATCTTTAGCAACAGGTATCGACTTAAAATATAATCTTGTTTTTTAAAATAATTCAGAATAATATTTCACTCGATAGAGTATATCGCTTTGTAGCAAAAATTGTTTCTAGACAAAAAAAACTAAAGCCGTATTTTTTTTTAAGGCAAACCCAAAATACTAATTCTTTGCGCCATAAATAGTAATTTTTATTATTGTTTTTTTTGACACGGTGTTACAAAAGTTTGACTTTTAAAATTATTAAAAAAACACAAAACAACAACCACACTCACAATACACCTGATTAACAGCGACTTAAATACAATGTTACTAATTGACAAAAAAATGAAACATCTATGAAAATACTAAATGAACATTTGAGTTAAGTTTGTCTTGCAAAAAAAAATATACGTATTAAAACAAATTTAAAAAAAATGGAAAAGCAAAATTTAACGCTTCTTTTAACAACGATTCATTGTGTAAAGAGTACGACAGAAACAACTTGTGATGACATCTATTTTGAAATCTATGCTACGTCTAATGGTGTAGAAAAATACTTAGGTTCTGCATTTAAAGGCAATCCAATTCAGATGGAAGGTGGCAAGAAAGTAAACGATGCCTATTTAGATATCAGTTTTGATTGTTCTTACATGGATGAATGTAGGATTCTGATTCTTGAAAACGACAACAATGGACATGATACAATAGGGAACGCAATCATTAAGCGAGATGATCCATTGGAAGGAACGATTACAGTAAATCAAACCACTGGGAAGGCTAAAGCAGTATATGAATTATCCTACCGAGTCATCTCTAAGCCCATACAAACACTACGTGTAATGGGCGTTTATTGTGAAGAAGATTCTAAAGGCTGTAATGTTGATTTGGTAGAGGATGTATTACTTTTGGCTGAAAAAGCAGCAGAAGAAGCAAGTGACGTTATCAAAAAAAGCCCTCGACCTAGAGCTAAAGCTGTTAGTAAGGCCTTTGATGTTGCAGCAAATGTATTGGCCAATATTGGAGACTTAGTTGTCTGGATTGCCAATGCGGCAGAGGGAGCCGATGAAGTTTACATGCAACATGTAGACAAAGATGGGCATGATATTGAAGGCGGTGGTTTTTGGCCAGAAGATGGAATACAACAAATGGAAAAAGGTGATCAGTTTGAATTTACAGGAGATGAAGGTGATGCTGCTTATTCTCATTATTATCGAGTCCCCTTAGATCGTGGTCCTGTTACCTTACAACTCAGAGAACGAGATCCACACAAGGCAGATGTCAGTATTGGTTCATTTACTTTTGATGAGGCTTATTATAATAAATATGAAGATGAAGGTCGAGTAGTGATTGCTGATGAATACTTTAGAGATCAACAGGGAGGACAAGGAGCGATTTATGGTATTTGCGTAAGTGTAGGAATAGAAGACTGGGCAAAACCAGCGATTGTTGAAGAACAAGAAGGATAAGTTCTAACCTTAAAAGCCATCCACGAAAACGGGATGGCTTTTAATTTTTATCATCTGCGCTTCAATTTATAGCAAAGCACCAATAAGTATTCTTATAATTTTATTCCGCTACTTCTTTGTACAAAACATGTAAAAGCACCTCTCCAACCGATTCTAAAACATAGCGATCAATAATTTTCATATCATCCTTATGAGTATGCCAGTGATCTCCAAAATGGCGTTCTGGTCGATTTTCTTCTCGATTCATCACAACTTGACCATCTGAATTTCTTAAGACAGGGCGATTGATAATATCAATCGTTTTAATTCCTCCAATATCATTTATATAAACATGATCGTCAATCAACTGATCGTCCCTTTCCTTGACAAACAACTCATTTAAGCCTAACTCTAAAGCTTGATTCCAAACAATATTAACAATCTGTCCAGCCCGCTTCAAGGAAACACCTTCTTTGGGAAATTGTGCGCCAGAGCGACCAACCATGTCTAATAAAATGCCAAATCTTGGTTGAACTTTCATCTCGTGCTGATTTCTACTCCAGTACTGTGCGCCCAAACACCAAGTTTGTTCGGCAGGTCTAGGCGACCCCGATTCTCCTTGATCCTCTGCATCAAAAAACACAATTTCGATGCCTGCATTCAAGGGATTATGACTTACGGTACGAGCCAACTCCATTAAAACACCAACACCACTACCAGCATCATCAGCCCCCAAAATCGGTTCATCTTTGCGTTCGGTATCTTGATCTGCGATTCGCCTAGTATCCCAGTGTGCACAAAGCAAGACACGTTCGCTGGCTTCTGGATTGTACGTCGCAATGATATTTCTAATATTCATTGGCTTATTATCAAAACCTTCAATTATCGCATCTTGAAACTGAACTTGCCATCCATACGATTCCAAGGTTGCCTTAATCCATTCGGAACAAGCTTTGTGTTCCGCTGTTTCAGGAACTCTTGGTCCAAAATCGACTTGCTTTTGAACAAACTGATACGCACTATCTCTATCAAATTCAGGTACAAATACGTCTTCCTCTGGTTCCACAATCGGATCTGTTCCGCCCTCCTCAGAAGGTCTGTCACATCCTACAAAAACAGTCGTTAAAAAGATAAGACTAAGAATCGTCAAGATAATATTGGGTGTTGTTTTCACAATAAACTTATTTTGCTGAGTACAAAACATTTTAAAACTAAAAAATAGTACCTCTACGGAACACTTTTAGACGTTAAAAGCAGTCTAACTCTTAGTTTTGTTCTGTACTTAGTTTTTTTATAAAAATAGATCGTACAGCATTTTAATCAGCCGTTTCTATAAATAATCTCAAACTATTGATACCTTCCAAATTAGCTTCTCTGGTATTTTGTTTGAATATAATTTTGTGGCTGCCTTCTCGATTGAACTGTGTTCTGATAATGAAAGGGATTTTTCGAGTACAATCTGTCGCATTACAATTCTTGCTTTTCCAATTCCCTTTAGAATCCGCCAATTCTAGCGAACACGATTCCTCTCGAATTCGGCTCTCTAATTCAAATGTTTCGACCAAACAATAGATATTCTGATAAGCATAATCGACTTGGTGATTTACTTCTATAAAAATATTGTATAGCTTAGATGTATCTTGAATGATAAATTCAAATTCAATGGAATTAGCGGAGGTCCATGTTCCCGTTTCAATCACTACTGTTTCATCATAAACAGAACCACAACTGAATAGATTTAGGCACAAAACAAAAACAGTTGCCCACTGCAAAAATAGCCGAGAGCAACTGTTCAATTTAGTCTTTATTTGAGGCGTCTTTATTGTCGTTTTTGGCATTGTTGTTAGACTTAGGTGCTTGATTTTTTTTTCTATTTCTATTCCGATTCCGATTCCGATTTCTTGAGCTGTTTTTACTCTTTGCTGTTGGAGTCGAATTCGTTTTTGCCGTTTTAGTTGCATCTGGAGTCGGTGTTTGCTTCAAATCCCCTGACTTATTAGAAACAGTTTTCTTTGCCGTTTTATTTTGTTGCGGTCTAGGTTTTGTTTTAGAATGAGCCGTTTTGTTGCTTTTCTTATTTCGATCAGAAGTTTTAGCTGGTTTTCCTTCTTTCTTATTGTTAGGCGTTGATTTATTATTCGAATTCGACTTACGATTGGAATTCGATTTATTATTCGAATTCGACTTATTTTTGTGCGCTTTGTTTTTATTGCGATTTCTACCGCGTTTTTTCTTTGTTTCTAGCTGTTTCAACTCTAAACTTCCAGCACCATCTACAAAGCCAATTTCTTCTTCAACATCTATATAATTATTAGGCTGTGTCACATCTTTTAAGTCTTCTGGCAGAATACCTTTTTTGTTTTGAGCATTCAATTCCTTCACTTGTTCGATAGACAATTGATGCACTTCCGAGATACCAAACTCTGTTCGATACGCAAAGTACATAATTCGTTTAAAGATGTCTGTTTTGATTAAAATCGCATTTCCTTTTTTCGTTTTAATGCTGTTCACATTTTTAGGAAACTCTTGCAATACTTCTAAATAAGTATTCAATTCATAATTCAAACAACATTTTAAACGGCCACACTGTCCAGATAATTTGGATTGGTTAATTGCCAAATTTTGATAACGAGCAGCAACCGTAGAAACCGATTTAAAATTGGTCAACCAAGTAGAACAACACAATTCTCTACCACAAGACCCAATACCTCCAATACGAGCAGACTCTTGACGAGCGCCAATTTGGCGCATTTCAATTTTCACTTTGTATTCTCTAGCAAATACTCGAATTAATTCCCGAAAATCAACCCGTCCATCAGCCGTATAATAAAACGTAACTTTACGTTTATCTCCCTGATATTCAACATCTCCAATTTTCATATCCAATCCCAAGTCGCGTACAATGACACGAGCACGAATCATTGCTTCTCGCTCAGATTCTCTGGCATTATCCAAGCGTTCTATATCCCGTTCGTTGGCAACTCTCAAAATATTAGGCAATACAGCATTGTCTTTAATCCGGTGTTTTCTTAATTGGATATGTACCAATTCACCCATTAAAGACACTTTTCCGACATCATAACCACTAGCCGTACTTTCTACCGCCACATAATCACCTGTTGAAATGTATACAAATTCTGGTTTTTTAAAAATTTCTTTTCTTGCACCATTTTTGAAACTAACTTCTACCAAGTCATAATTTCCATAATCGGGCAAATCTATATGCGACAACCAATCAAAAGTGTTTAATTTATTACAACCACCCGTAGAGCAGCCGCCTTTACTTCCACATCCTGACGGTGCGCCATCGCTTCCACTCGAACAACTCGAACATCCCATTCCGTATATATATTAATACAAACTACTTTTAGTTTGCTAGATTTGATAATGAAGTAATATCTATTTCAAAAAGAGGCTATCAGCCACAACAGGAACTCTTTTCTAGATATTATTTTTTGAACTTCTGAATTTCCAATAAGAAATTCGGTCTTTTACTAATCAACAACAGTTCATTAAAAGTGTACTAGGCTAATTTACAAGCCATTGAATCTTTTATTTCTTTCAATTTTTCATTAATAATCAGGCGAATATAATGGTGTATTTTTATACTTTTCTGAAAAAAAAAAAATTAACGAACTACTATACAAAAGTATGACCTACAAAAATAGTAAAAAATACGGAATAACTCTTTAAGACTTCGTTAAACTTCTAGCGCAAAGCCCTCTCGACGAGTATCCCCCGCAGCATATAGGCGGTTTCCTTTGCGTTGTATGGTGTGTACCCCTCCAAAATACATGGCAGGCGCTTCCCAATTAATCACTTTCAACAACTCTTTTGTAGACGGCAAATGTTTTCCTACAAAATCAGGCTCTAGGTTTAATTCAAGATGTTCGTTGTGTAGTCGAGCAGCGTGTACCGCCTCGTTGACCTCCATTTTAAAGTCAATCATATAATGCAAGACTTGTGCAATTGCAGCTGGAATACGGCTAGCGCCTCCTGTTCCGATCGCAATTTCAAACTTTTTGTCGGCATCCAAAACCAAGGTAGGCGACATCATAGAAGACAAACGGGTATCTGCTGTCCAAGAATGAAACCCATTCGGCAACAAAGAAGCTTCCCCTAACATATTATTCATCATAATATTCGTCCCAGGAACCATATAGCCACAGCCTTCTCCATTAGACATGGTAATGTTAATAGCGTTGCCTGTTTTATCTACAATATTAAAATGAGAGGTACTTCCCCATTTTTTATTTAAGTTGGTGACACTTCGTTCTATCCGAAACACCTCATCGATGATTTGCTGAAGCGTCTGAACATGTTCTTTACTAAAGGCTTTATAATTTTTCTGATACCTTTTTTCTAATTTTCGCATAACTAAACCCAACAAGGTTCCGCCCATACTTGGCAACGGATTCGTTAGGATGGTTTTATCTCGATACCCAAACGACAAAGGCTTACTCACCTTTACTTCATAATCTAATAAATCTCGTTCGGTCAAAAAGCCCCCTCTTTCTTTGCTATCACTTACTAAGCGTTGCCCTACAGCGCCTTCATAAAACTCTCGTTTTCCTTCTTTGACTAAAAATTCCAAATAATCTGCCAGCGCAGGCATCTTCAAAACACTACCCACTGGAAGGGGGCTTCCTGTTGGGTAAAAAATATTTCTAGCTTCTTCTTCTTTTGTCATAATGGCTTCCAAGACACGAATGTCAAAAAATTGAAAATCATTGATGACCACTCCGTTTCGAGCCAAATCTAAAGCAGGTTCGACCAAAACAGACATTGGAAGTGTCGCAAAATGTTCGTGGATGTAATAAATTCCAGCTATTATTCCTGGAACAGCGATAGACCCCATTCCGACATGAAAGGTTTCGGTTGTAGAACCAAAATTGACCACCATAGGTCCAAAGTCAATTTCTGAAATAGGTCGCTTGTACTTAGGGGTTTGACAGAAACAATCTAAAAAAACAGATTGTCCTTGAGCCGTCAAAATATTAGCAAAAGCGCCTCCTCCTGGAGAACTCATGCAAGGTTCGGTAACAAATGTGGCAAAAAAAGCAGCAATTGCAGCATCAAAAGCATTTCCTCCTTCTTTTAGTATCAATGCGGCTGCTTCAGCCGTTTTATCATGTCCAGCAGCTATTATTCCCTTTTGCATCCTTGGATTTTTTTGTGTCTACATAATTCTTAGAATACGTCCTTGCAAGTCTCCCATTCATTTGCAGAGGAGTTCACTTAATTGGGTTGATACAACATTCCCAAAAAATTAAGTTCGTTATCCTATTTAGTCTTTCATTCCCATTATAAATAAAAAAGAGCTATTTGTACTATAAATTCACTCCCAAATCTCTTTATTTTTTTGATTATTCAAAATAATGCTTCTTTGACAACTCTTCTCACGCAGTAACCACGTAGTAGCAGCGTAGCTAATCGGGTGGCGTTGAAACCCTAGCCTAACTTTTAACAGCTATAAATTCGGAGATACCTTTTAAGTAGAACGTCGTAAATCATTTATTATCAAAAGAAAACAGCCGAATTTTTACAAAAAAAAACACGATTTCATAAAACACGACTCCCTTCAAAACCCGAACTAAGCCCAGCGACGGCACGGATTAACAAAGGGAATAAATAGCAGCGCAGCTAAGTGAAAACTAAAAAAGCAACGGAGTATTGATAAAATATAGGCTGTAAAAAAAAAGGGCGTCAAAAAATTAGTAAATGTCAATATATAAAATTATTTTCGTGCTTTATTTATTTTAAAAATTTAAGTGATGAACAAAGGAACAGTAAAATTCTTCAACGAATCAAAAGGATACGGATTTATTACTCCAGAGGACGGAGGTAAAGATGTATTTGTACATGTAAATGGACTAATTGACGATATTCGCGAAGGTGATAAAGTTAGTTACGAGACAGAAGAAGGTAGAAAAGGACTAAATGCTGTAGATGTAAGATTAGAGGATTAGTACTAAAACACTATAAAGGTAAAACAAAGGAATCCTATCTTACGTTTACTTTTTAAGTAGTCTACTTGGAAAAGCCTATCATTCGTGATAGGCTTTTCTCATTTTATAGACCATCACAAACTTTCTTAAAGATTAAAATGTGAGATTATTTTTTATTTTCAATCATGCTACTCCTTTCACAAGTTACTGCCCTGGCATGTTCTTGTAACTGTTTTAAAACAGACGTTCCTGTAGAACATTACTTCGTGGAGAAATAGGCCCTTAGGTACTAAAAAAATACGTTTTGCCGCTCTAAAACCAGATTAAATCTGTTCTATCATCGAACTAGGCACCCAACCAATCAAATGGTTTGGCAATTCAATATGTGTCCAATTATTTTGTTCTTCTAGTATCGATACTTTTACCCCTTCAAAAATCAACTCAATTTCTTCGGTCGATAAATCTGGACGGGGGCGCAATCCAATTTGGTCGTTGATCACAATCGCTGTCTTAGGACTTGCTTCTATTCCCTTTTTTTGAAAGCCCCAAATCAGCGGAAAGATACTGCAACTAAACAACACAATCGCTACTGCTTTGTACAGAGATTCCTGCTTCCATTGCCAAGCGACAAGCGTTCCAACACCACTAAAGATAAATACTAAAAACAGTAGGCCCCAATTCCTAGAACTCAAAGAAGCGACGATAGCATTCCACCACTGTATAAAAAACAAAGCTTCCGAGCCTTGATAATCCCCTTCGACCCGTTGTCGAGCTGCTTTCAAATTATGTTGGGCATCTGCCAAATCAGGTGCAAGCCTCAACGCTCGTTCAAATTGTACGATTGCCCGACCCAGTTCCTTGTTATTATAATACGCTAAGCCTAAATTGTTATATAATGCAGGCGAAACCGTTTCCGTTCCTAAGATTTGTTCATACAACTCTATTGCCTTTGGATATTGGCTGTTCTCTTGTGCTTGAACTGCTTTTGCAAAGATTGTCGCTGTTGAATCCGCCGCAAAAGCCGCCTGTGTTACCAATAAAAACAATAGCACATACCCACAAAACAGGGAATTATTTTTCATCTCTAAGGGTGTTTTAGCGCATTAATTGAATTAAATCCGTACTCTCTTGATAGACTTTACCCATAGATTCGCTATTGGATAAGCCTGCAAAAAGTGCCATTTCTGAAGTTTGCAAAATCTGCACTAAAGAATCAATTTTATCCGCAGCAATATCCTGTGCGCCTAATTTTTGTCGAACATTGTCTTTTGTTAATTCAACAGTAGGAATATTGTATTTATCACTAACAAAGCCCAATAAGGCTTTAGAAATTTCATTAAAAAACAATTGAGAAGCGCCTTGATCTAAAGCATTTTTTGCCGCCTTAAGACGAATACTCGCTTCCGAACTTGCATTGTTTCGCTTACGCTCCCAGTCAGAAATAGCATTCAAATCAACTTGTTTTTTCTTCCACTGCAAGAACCCCATTAAGCCTACAAAAGGAAGTAGTGTTAATCCCCAAAACAAGAAAGAACCTAAGAAAAATCCTTGCTTTTCTGTTGTGAATTGTGCCTTTGTTAAAGGGGCTTTAAATCCAATTAAATCTTCTGGTTTAATTTCTTCTATGACGATCGGTGCATCTCCTGTTCCAACGTATGCTGCTTTTGTAGGCAATTTGTTTTTGCCTGGCACAACGTCAATCGTGATGGTGGTATCTATTGTAACAAATTTCTTTTCTTTTGTATCAAAATAAACAAACTTGGGCTTGATCGTAAAGGTTCCTGTTGCTTTCGGATTCAAAACGTATTGAAATTCTTTAACACCTCCCCATAAGCCACTCCCTTCTCGTATATCTTCATTGATATTGGGCTTAAACTGTTCGAAGTATTGTTTATCCCCTCCTATATTGGGTGCTAAAATTTGTTTAATATCGCCTTGCCCACGAATCCGCATCGTCAATTCAACCACATCATCTGAAGTGATTTTATTTTTCGAAACATGCGCTTGCATTTCATAACTTCCAACAGCTCCAGAAAACCCCGACACAGCACCTCCTAAGGCACGTACATTCAACTCCACTGCCGAGCTTTCTATCGTATAGGATTCTAAAGCAAAAGGGTTAAACATCCCTACGCCTCTATTCGATGCGATTCCAATGTTAATAATTGCAGGGTCAACCACAACGACTCCAGGCTTCGTCGGAAATATGATAATTCGTCGAATAATTTGGGTATAATATTGCGCTCCTTCAACAACAACAATTTCTGGGCGATCCGCAAAACTACGTAGATCACGTGTATACATATCCTCAAAAGTAGGCTCTTGAACCATTTCCGTTTGCTCAATCCCTACTTGTGTATAAATACGGATGTCTACAACGACCTGCTCCCCAACCACCGCATCGGTATTACTCAACTCTGTTCGCAAAAAGACCCTTCCTGCCAAAGCCGAATTATCATCGGCACTAGGTCTATCGACTACTTTTATCGTTAAAGGTTTGCTTTTTAAGGTTTTTCCTTGATTTGTAATCACCTTAGCAGCGCCTACTTTGTACGTTCCTGGCTTATTCGCTACAAGGTAGTAACTATACGTTTCATTGGTTGAACTTCGTCCATTAACATAAGAAAAGGACTGTCCAATATTAGGCCCTTGCGCCTTTAGTCCATTAAAATTAGGCGGCTCTATTTTTTTAACTTTCGCATTTCTTAATTGAAAGGTCACTTCAATAGGATTGCCGACTAAGACTTCCCTCGCATTACAAATCGCTTCAAAGCTCACTTTTTGCCCCATACTCCAAGTAGAAGTTAGCGCAAGAAGTAAAAATAAAAGTATATAGGTTAATTTCGTTGCCTTCAAATCTAATTGAATGATTTAAGTTGCGTGTTGAATACACAGTAAGATAATTTTTTAAGAGGAATTACCCAAGTAACTCAGCTGTCTCGTTTTTCAGTACAAAATATTATATTTTGTACACCTTTTCTTTCTTTTTGGGCTTTTCTCTTGGAGGTGGTTTAAAATAGTACTCTGGTGGTGCTGTTTTAAACATATCATCAAAGTTCTTCAACATATGATCCATGCCTTGCCTAGGATTTCTTTCTTGATTAAAAAAGGGGTTATTTTGAAACGCATTGCTAAAAGGGTCCTCTCGTTTTGGATGTTCAATCGATTCGACTACAACAATGGCATGATCGTCGGATAACAGCGTTCCTGTTTCGGTCTCAATACTAGTAGCAGGAATATTATAAATGCCTAAATCCGTCGGTTTCAAAATATAAGTGTAAGACATCGTCTCCGTCTTATCGCCATTAATAATCGACATAGACTGGCTGGTCATTGGTCCTGCCAGTAATTGAAACCCTTCTAAGGCTGGTGGTTCAAACCGTTCGATTATTTTTCCGTTTTTTAAAGTAAATTTCAGTTCGAATTGCTCATCAACAGCAATCGTGTCATATACTACTTCTACAAAAAAAGTAGTCCTTTTTTCTTCTTGAGCAAAACACGAAAACCCTGTTAGTAATCCAAACAGGATTAAAAATAGTTGTTTGTTCATAGCTTTCTAGTTTTGAAAATGTTCATCTTGCTTTTTTACGGTTAAAAAAGTTCGTTCTTTGAAAATCAAATTTAAAGCAAAAAATAAGCTCTAGCGTAAAAAAAAATGTTGCTTAACAAGGTTTTAACGCAGAATACGACCATCGAATTGGCTTACCAAGCTTTTTCTGGCTTTTTAGTTTTAGACCGTTTGCGTTTCATCAGTTTTTCTTGCACCTTCTTATCGTCCTGTTCTATAATTTCCAACAGTCGATCTACTTCATCCTTTGACAATTCTTTTGGCTCCAAATCTCCAGCATCTTTTGGATTTTCGTTGTCAATTGGCTCATTGTCTTCTGGCTTTTCAGAGGCATCGTCGTTTTTATCTTCCTCCTGATCTTTCTTGTCTTGTTCGTCTTGGTTATCCTCTTTATTCTGATCCTTGTTTTCGTCCTTATTTTCGTCCTTATTCTCGTCTTTATTTTGATCCTTGTTCTGATCTTGATTTTGCTGTTGTTGTTGACGCAATAATTTGTAGGCTGTTGCTAAATTATTTTTTGCATCGTAATCTTGTGCATTATTACGCAACGCATTTTTATAAGAATCAATCGCTTCTTCTAAATGCTCCTGTCCTTTTTCATCCAAAGTTGCAGGACCTTGCCCCTGTTGCTTCATACTAGCTTTGGCTTGTGCCAAACGCGTATTTCCTAAATTATACAACGCTTGTGCTTTATCCTTTTTGTCGGTAGCAGCCCCAATAGCATTCTGATAATGCGTTGCCGCTTCCTCGTATTTCTGTCGCTTAAACAAACTATTTCCAAGGTTAAAATTCCCTTTCAAAGAGGTACTGTTCTGTTCTATTGCTTTTTCGAAATTCTGAGTTGCCGTTTCAAAATCTCCTTTTTCATAAGCTACCGTGCCATCCAATAAGGACTTATGTTCGGATTGTCCGATCATAGAATGACTCATAAACAATCCTAAAATGAGGGGCAAATATTTTATCATAATCGTTCTAGTTTTATTAATTTGGTTCACTTGTTTAGACAGGTTTCTAAGAGAACACCTTTCCTAAAATAGCTTGTATTGTTTTCCGTACAACTTTGATTTTTCCAGCTCTAATAACAAGCGCTTAGCCTCTAAGCCATGTGCAAAACCCGTTAGACTACCATCCGTTCCGATGACACGATGGCAAGGCGCAACAATGGAAAAAGGATTATTCCCCACACAACGCCCAACAGCACGGACGGCTTTTTTGGTACTCACTTTTTCGGCAATTTTTAAGTACGTCGATGTTCTACCGTACGGAATAGCCAATAGTTCCTTCCAAACTCTTTGCTGAAACAACGTTCCTTGCCCTAGTTTTAAATCAACCGAAAAACACTCTAAACCATCGTTAAAATAAGCATCTAACTCGTCTACACAACGTTGCATATAAGCGGGCAATTTCCCTGCAAAATCGCTGGAGGTTTCCTCTACAGCAATCGACATTATTTTATTCATGCTTCCTGTAATCACTAAACGTCCTATGGGAGAATTGTAATATGTCTTCATAGATTTAACATCTTATTTAGGTGGAATGCCAGGTTCACCGCTATTAAAGTAACGCTTGAGTAAAATCGGAGAAAAATTGCTCACGTATTTACTAATTAACATAATCATAGCGTGCGCTTCTTCTACATCCAAGCCTTCTGCCACTCTTGTGCCTTTTAGAACTACTTTTTCTCCATGAACGGAGAATGCAATACCACAAAGTTGTAAATTAATTTGCAGTAAATCCCGAAACAAAACCGCTTGCGATTCCTCTGGAATTTCGATCACTGGCGCAACAACCTGTAGGTAAGCGACCTTCTCTACTGGATCGTTCCAAACATCAATCCAAATGGTATATTCTCCTCGGTGCAAGGTCCATTCACCTTCTTGCTCTCCTCGAAATTTAGTTGGATCTAAGCCAATTTTAATAATTGCTTGTTCAACTGTGCTGTAATATTTTTTTAAATTTAGCATTCGTAAATTTAGTGTGCTTTAAATTTTGTGGTTCCTACGTTATTTTTGCCGCTCCATGCTTAAAGTTTAGTACTTTCCTGATTCCTTTTTTAAGTTCTCAAGAAATTGGCATCGCAAAACGGCGTTTCTTGCTTAAAATTATGAAAAGAATTGCATATTTATGTATATCAATACGCTAATGTTTTCTTAAAACGACAAATACTACTTTTCTTAGGATCAAATAGACTTTATTATAAAACAGGAGCTCCCAAAATAAGCTTAATACATCCACTCGTTCAATTCAAATACTATGTTTCAATCTATCCGATCTATTTTATTTAGCTGGCAAATCTTACTTCGCTTATGCATTGCCTTTCTAATCCCCTTTTTTTTCCTTTCGGGAATGATGACCATAGCAGCAGAAAATATCAATCAAATTTTGGGCGAGACTGAAAATAAAGCAAGAGTTGGACTCGTCGGAAAAGCCCACACTCCAAAGACTTTATTAAAAGAGTTTCAAGACAAAACCATCCTAACTAACTTAGAGCAAGAACGTGACTTATTAAGCTTATTGGACGAGGATAGCTTGGACATTGGCATCTTGTTTTCTAGTGCGTTTAATACGGACAGTAGTGGAAAAAAAGTTATTTCCGTTTATTATAATAGTGTACAATATAGCTCCGCAACACAGGATGCCTTCGATATTTTAGAGGCGTATGAACAAGCGCTCGTCTTTCAAAAAATAGAAGCTATGGGACTTAACACAGAAATAGTTGATCCTGTTACCATAGAAAAAAACAATACCTTCAATGCCTTTGCCACATTGGGCAAAATTATGACGAATATTAGGGGAACCATTTCTAGCATTCTCAACTTTTTATTTATTCTATTCGTCATCTGGTTGACTCGAATACTTGTTCTAAGAGCCTGTTACAAAGCGCCTAAAAATTTCTTCATAAATGTATCGCTTGTTTTCCTAAGCACGATGCTTGGAACGGGACTCGTCTTTGTTGGCTTTCAGTCGGGGCTTGGAGCAGAACAAATTGGTATGATTCGCAGTATTGTTTTGAGTATTCAACAGCTTTTAGTTTGGAACAAACTAAGTAGTATACTTTGGCTTTGGTGGCCGACTTGGCTGTTTATTATTGGTTTATTGGGTTGTATTGCGGCCTCTAGCAAGTCGATCATAGCCACGTATACCCGCACTTTTTGGACAACGATTGCTATTCATGGAATTGCGCTGTATGGTTTGATTCCGATTGAAAAAATGAGCGCTATTGATCCTTTCATACCCATCTTAAATGTTTTTAGAGTTGGGCAATTAGCCCTAAAAGGAACCTTAGAGACGAGTAGCTGGACCATTTCTATGCTTGTTTCTACCCTTGCGGCCTTGTTGTTGTTGCTACTCTGGAAGATTTTAGCTCAAAGAGCTGGTCAAGAAACCGAAAACCAAGCCTGATCGTATAATACGATCGCCCAATGCTTGAAATAGGGTCTCAGACACTTTAAAAGTGTCTAAGACCCTACCTACCCACAAAAAAGGAGCCTGCTAAAAAGCAAGCTCCTAATCTAAATCATCTAGGACGAATAATTTTTATTGTGATAACGAGAAGCGAATTGTCAAACCACCTTTCACACTAGTAATCGGGAAAGAGGTCGATACCGCAGGAATCGTTTGTGTATAATCGAAGAACAAACGGAAGGTCAAACGATTGTTTGGAATCCATTCTATAGAGGGAGAAATACGAACCGTTTTCATACCCCGTGTCGCCACTGATTGATCTTGATCCAAGATGTGATTCACCGTTTTATCATCACGGAAAGAAACATCACATTTCAAATTCAGCTCATCTTTCACTACTGTTTTTCCAAAATCAAAGCTGAAATCCATTTCACCCAACTTCATTTTTTCGCTAGAATCATCTTTATTCTTTTTCTTCTTAAAGAATTCAATTGGCTTAAAGTCCTTGAATTTCCAACCAAACCCAACCGTTACATCAGTTGTATTTTGTTCGCTTAATTGATAATCAATAAAGCTCATGGATAGATTTCTGCTTGTTTTGTATTGGAAGTTTAACGACAAATCATTTTTAAAGCGCATGTCAATTCCAATCAAAGGATTGAACGACTCCGAAATTACTAAGTTCGGAATTTCAAAGCTAGAGTAATAATTCTGACTATTAATATCCTTTCCATCCGTTCCTGAAGTCGCCAAAGTAGAAGCAAAATCCAAATCCGTTACAAATTGGTTGACCGTTAAAGTCGATTTGTAGCCATGCGTCAAACTAAAGCTAGAGAAAATTTTGTCCAAGCCTGGCATTTTTGACAAGCCATTGTAGGTCAATTTCCAGTTCGGCAACGGCATCGTATTTCGAACATCACCCAATTCAACATTGTTGGCATCTCGGCCTGAATAAGCCGCTAAAAATGCTGGAATCAACACATCTTGCTGATAACGTCCATAACCTTCTGTAAATCCAGGATTGTTTTCAGTGTCATCGTGTGTCCCCCTTCCTTTTCGTTGAGAGATAATTAAACGATTGTTCTCAAAGGTCTCAAAGTTCACCGAAGAATTGGTTCCTTTTGTTCCCTCTTGGTCAAAGAACGTCGCCAAAGGCAAATACGTCATTTTCACCGTACCGCTTTCCATGCCATTCAAATGCGAAAACTGGTCGTTACTAAGCTGATTTTCAACTTTGAAAAGCTCTTGATAATTCTCTGTAAGCGTCTTATTCAAGTCAACATCTATCTTTAGCCCTCGGAAAGGTTCTAAAGTAACCTTTGCAGAATAAGTCTGTGTATGTGTTTGTATTAAAGGTTGATTTTGATAAATATTTGTTGTGACCCAACCACTCTCCGCAGCGCCATCTAACCAAGCTCGATCGGGTTGCCAGCCAGCAATAAAGTCCCAACCTGGTCTTGGTCCAGGGTTAGTCCCCGTTCCTGTATAATCTTGTCCAACATACTTAGAGGTTCCCATAAATCCAGGAAGCACTGTTGTAAAGTTTTCGTTGTACGTTACTCTTGCTCGTTGCAAGAGCATTAATGGACGAATCAACGCTCGTTCGGCACCACTTGGCTGTCGTTTTGCTCTAACTTTCTTCACTTCTGCTCGCCAAGCTTTGCGCTCTACTTTGCGTTTTTCTTTTTCTTCCGCCCGCTTTTCTGGATCTTCGATTTCGCTTAGTGGTGGATATGTTTTCTTTTCTGGTAATTTAAGTTTTGTTGGTTTTTTCGCAGGCTGTTTGCCTTTAGAAGGACGTTTTGGAGTACCAATTTTCTTCAAATAATTCCACTTATCGTATAATTTTTTGAATTGGAAATCTCCAGTCACTTGACGTTTTTGGGAATTTTGAATCACATTCCCCAAACTATCCAATCCTAAGGTTGCAGCGGTCCAACTATACGTTGCATTGTATTGCGCTTTCACCGTCACCCAATCCAAGAATGGAATTTGTTTTAGTGGTAACGTATAACTTGCACTAAGATTGTGTTGATAATTTTTAGTTCGCCCAAAACGCTTAATGTTGTTCCACAAAGCTTCTTTTTCTGGTTGCTCGTCAATTCTTCCTTCTAGTTCATCAATAATCGCATTGTTGTTCCCAGTATAATTCAATCGCAAGGATTTGAAAATATTCCACTGTAAGCTGTACGCTCTATCCCAAATAAATTTCTTATCGTAATAAGTGCTACTTGTTTCATCCGTAAAACGATAAGTTGTTTCTCCAAAATTACGTTTCATCTCATTTCTAAAGCCAATCGAGTTTGGCAATGGATTGAGGTTAATTTCTCGAATTAAGCCCAGCCATTTTACGGCCTTCTTGTTCTTTATTTTATTAATCGCCTTTTTGAACGGATAAATAGGTTTTACGCCTGGAGAATAGTTATAATCCAAGACCCCTCGGTGTTCTGTTCGTTCTTCACGTTCAATAATTGGAGAGCGAAAAACATTACTAGACTGTGCATACGTAAAGGAAAAGTTCGAAATATCTGTTGGTAAGGGTACAATTTTAGACGTTCGCCCTTTCCGTACATTCGTAAAGTTGAAACTAGAAATCGTTCGGATTGTCCGTGCTGCCTGTCGAATAGAATCTCTAGTCTGTAAATTTGCAATTGCCGACAAGCGTTGCTCCAAAGGAACATCCAATTGATATGGATCAAACTCTGGCGTACTAATTTCTTGCGAATATTGTGCATAGAAAGGAATACTCAACTTCCACTTTTCAGGAAAAAACTTATCTAACTTTACGGACCCAGAAACGTCGTATTGAATTAACTCTTCTCTACTCCGTTCCCCTACACTCTGATCGATGTTTCCAAAACCAATAGATTGGTAACTTCCCGATGCCGTCACTTGACCAAAATCAGCCAACTGAATATCCAATCTTGCCAAACCAGCAAAACCACCACGCTCATCAAAACCAGTTAAACGCATCTCATTGATCCATATTTCAGCACAACGTGCCAAACCATCATCTTTTCGATTTCGTACCCCAATCATCACCCCTTTGACTTGTCCTAAGGTTGGATTTCCTTTGATTCTAACAATGTTATCCCCGTCAAAAGTTTCATACAAATCACTTAATGCAACCCCTTTTATTTCTCGATCTACTTTTATTTGACGCAAGAGTTCCAAAGGAAAGTCAAATTCATTTTCTTCTAACCAAATGTTCTCGTCGTCTTTTATTCCACCACTCTCATTAGACATCGTTAGTGGAATTTCATACTCATAGTAGTTGTTTTCAAAATCACTTCCCAATCGCATAAACATGGTCACATCTCCAGGATCATTTTCCTGTTCTCCACGCAAATTCTCTGCATGAACATACATTTTCATACGTTCATAAACCCGCATATCTAAATCTACAATCTTATAAATTCCTCGACCGTCTCCATCTTCTAAATTACAGACTCTCAAGGCTTGCGACTGCTCATTCTGTTGTGCATTTGCTACAGAGCCAATCACATTCTCTCTAACTACTCCTGGAGGCAAAACATAATTAAATGGAATTTTAGAACCATTTTCTTCAATATTAACCGCAAAGACATCAAACAACGTATTATTTGGATCTTCTGGAGGAATCACTAAACCTGGTAAGGTCAAATCTCTAATATAGCGTCTCCATTGATTGCGAATCAAATCCAACCTTGCCATACGCAAGGTCACATCATCATCAAAACCTGTCATATACATCCGCATAAATCGAATGGCACGGAAATCAGAAATTCCTCCGACACGACTTGTGAACTTATCTACTGGAATTTTTAATTGATACCAATAAACAGTTTCTGGACCATTGGGTCCGTCATAATCCATACGAACAGAATCTATTGTGTATTGCGTAAATGCCATTTCGTCGCCATTATCTCGCTGTATTGGAATGCGGTAACGATAGTAAGACTCTTGCTCGTTCAAGGTATTGTCCTTGTTTAAATCCTCTGTATCTGGAATATTGGTAGAGATTGAAATTCCTTGGGTCTCATTATTCTGATCATTCGAAGAGTTTCCTTGTGGATTGTTATACTTCGTATAACGGTATAAGGTTGGATCTTCTCCTGTTGGAATATTCGAAAGGTCATCGTAAAATTCATCTCTATAAAAACGGAAATTATCTCCTGCTGGATCGCTTTCTATTCTTTGGTAAGCAGCAGCTGAAACAAGCCCTTGCATTGTACTTAAGTACGATGCGTACTGCGTTTTTTCGCCTTCATCATCAAATCCATCTAATCCAATATCTTGTTGATCTCTAATCGCAGGATCATTATCAAACGCACGGGTAACGGCTTGTGTTCTTGGAATTCTAGACCAAACCGTTTGATCTGTATTTGTATTGGCGCTCGAATCAGGAATACCATTCTCGAAGAATAATCGAGAATCTTTCAAAATATCTTCTGAAACATCTCCCAACTCAATGTATAGTTCTCCCCCATTTCCGCCACGTCCTTCTTTAAACGGACTCATCACCCACATTTCTACAAATTCAATGTTAGACGCTTCAAAATCGGTATTCGTTAAACTACGCATCACACCTCCCCAACGATCTTCTGGGTTTGTAAAATCGCCTTCTGCATCAATATCATTTGTATCGAAGTTGTAAGGCCCCCGTTTAGTTGGCGTATAGGTTAAATCAAACGTACGCAAACCATTATACGTCAATCCCGTATTTTGAACATTCTGAAAAACGTCTTGTTGCTGAATTTCTCTAGTATAAATACTTGTAGAACCTGAGGTAGAATTTAAAGCGGGCTCTAAGTTATACCAAGCTATTTTAGCTCTGTTTTTATTATAATCTAAATCATTTGACAAACTTGCCTCTGGAAACAATGGATTAACGCCATCACTTCGAGGCGTACTCGCCAATACCCAATTCAAGCTTGGAATAGATAAATTAAAGTTACTAGTAGACCCTTCAAAGTCATCAATATAGACCACACCACCGTCGTCATTGCCTTGGTTGATAACATCTGGAGAACCAGGTATTAGATGGGCAAATTCTGCCGAGAATGAAATATTCGACATTACTTTGGTACTAATCAGAGGGATTTTATCAATCACACGAGTCAACCAAGGTGCTTCCTTACTATATTGTACATCAAAACCATAGATGCTATTCGAAATGGGGTCATCCCCATAATTCACTTTTTGCGTAAATGGTCGTTCATTTAGATGCAAAAACGTTGCGCCTATATTAAAGTCCTCGCTGATAAAATAATCAAAGCGGGCGCCAAAAAATCCTTGTTGATTAAAACCAAAGGTTGCATTGTCCTCAAAAGCTACTCGAACAGGTTGCCCTGAATTTAGGTAGGCTTCATTTAGAATTTTAATTCGACCCAAATTATAATCAATCGTATAATCTGATCCTTCGGTTAAGGTTCGTCCACCTGCTGTTACAACAACCGATCCTTTTGGAATATTAAATCCACCCAAAGATATTTCTGAAGAGACAGACGATTTATATCGTCCTCTAATAATGTATCGGTTAAACTCTGGAAACTCTCGTGCTCTTGTTATCGTAGAATCATACAGTTGATTGTACAAATACTTTTGTGAGATGGGATGCAAACTAGCTGGATCTCCTGGAACGGTATAAAACTCTGCTGCCAACGAACTACCAAAGGGTTCTAAGACAGGGAAAATAACCCGCCCGTTTCTTGGCAAAATAGTTACTCCTGGAACATAATCAAACTGTCCATCAGGAATTGGATCTCTTGCACGGTTTAGATTATCCAAATTCAACATCGTAATCAAAGCCTTTGATGCTGGTGGACCTTCTGGCAAAAATCGTTTCTCTCCTCCTCCTGGATCTTGGAAAAACACGTCCAACATAAAGTCTTCTTGGTTGATTTGATAAGCACCTAAAGAATAGATGTTTTTCATCATCAAATCCCAAATCGGTAAATCAACTCTTGTTCGTACCCCTTTTAATAATTTCAAATGCATGACGTTTAACGTATCTGCATCCAAAGGCAAATCTTGAGCAAACTCTCCTACTTGGTAAATTTTTCCATTATAAGTATACTGATAGGCAACCGCAACAACATCGGTTGGTTTGATCGATACATTTACCGATACATAACCTAGCTTAGGATCATATGTAAACTCTGATGGAGATAATTTACGGGCTCTAATTTTCACAAAATCCTCTGCATCGCTCATATTAAATGGCGCACCTTGCAAGGCACTAATAGACGTTTGAAGCCCTCTCACATTTGCCGATGGAGATCCGTTTTCACTGGCTAATAATTGAGCATACAGACTATTGGCAGCATTATCAGGAAGGCGATTATTTCTTAAATCAATTCCTTGTTCTGCTGCCGTTGCAGGACTATACGTATTCCCACTAACCATATTTGCCGCATTCGTTTCGCCCAAATCCGCATAACCGACCACATCCCGAACACCTTCTGTTACGTTTCTATCATTGGTTACCCAGACTTCTATTTTTGTAACATTAAATAAGGTATTAATTTGTGGTAAGGTTGTTAGGTTTTCTTCATAGGTAGCACGGTTGTAATGCGACAAGAAAAAATGTCGATTTTCATCATAACTATCTGCTGTAACCTCAAAATCTTGTAATTGAGAACCACCTTGTATTTGAATTTCTTTCCGTTTGGTTTGACTTTGAGAAGCCACCAAAGACATTTTTAGTCGTCCAAATTGCAAATCTGTACGGAAGCCAAATAAGTTTTGACGGCCTTGAATTAAAGAAGAACGCAAGGGAAAACTAACATTACCCGCTTCTATTTTCTTAATAATATCATCTTCCGAACACTCCGTGTCACTAAGGTATTCTACTTTAATTTGGCGATCATAATCAAAGGTCGCTTGTGTATTATAATTAAAGGATAGTTTTAGTTTTTGACCGATTTTCCCCACGACACTCAACTGAATGTTCATATCAAAATCAAAGCCACCTTGCTGCTGCTGTTGCTCTGTTAGAATCGGATTTGCAATTTTTTGGTAATCAAAACCAAAGGTCAAGCCAATATTACCTTGTGGGCGAACATCAATCGTCGAACCACAAAACAAGCGTTCTACCAAACCGCTACTAATTCGGTCTTTGTAAGGTGTAATTGGATCGCCACCAACTTTACCGACTTTGTTCATCTGAGACAACTCCTTAAAATAGGCTTTGTCTTCATTCGCTGCTCGCCACTTAAAGTATTCTTCTGGTGTCAGATACATTGGAGAACGATAGTAAGATCCGTCTATTTTTTCTGTGATAACGTATAGATTGCTCTCTGCGTCATATTCCACATTTTTGTCGATTACTTTCGGATCCTTTAAATCGAAGGGGTTTTTCGTATTCGATACGTCTACCTGCGGTCTATCTTGTATAGGCGGCAAGGTATCTGGCATAAAAAAAGTAGGCGAAGCCCATAAATCTTCCTCTAAATAATTTAGAGTGTTATAGTCTGTACTCCATCCTGCTACTGTATAGGTACATACTATCCAAAGGCACAAATTCAATGTCTTGAAATTCATAAAAAGCTGCTTAGTGATTAAGATGAATGATCTTGTATAGACCAGTCTCATCTGGGTCCATTTTTAAGGGCGTTGATAATGCGCTGAAAAAGAGTGGACTTCAACAAAATGACTCCAAAAATATTTAATTTTCGCTGATTCTCTTATTTCTAAGACAAAGATTTTAGGGCTAACAATAGATATCCTCTATTTTAGTCACCAAAAACGTCTTTTGCCTATTCATTTTAGTACAAAATGATAGAGAAATTAATCTAGAAAATTATAATTATGTAGAATTTGAACCTTATATCTTGCTGTTTTGTTAAACAATGTAACGTGTTTCTTTTTTTTAGTAAAATGCTGCTTATTTGGGTCTTTTTTTTTGAGAACTGAAAAAAATGGCTCTTTGACTACCCGAAGGCTCACGACCACGACCACGAAGTAGCAGCGCAGCTAAGTAGCAGTGTAGCTAAGTACATTAGAACTTAGGAAGAAAGTTGTCCTAAAGCTTGCTTAATCAATTCACCTGAATCTTGAATGTGAGGGGTTGTTTTCAAAATTCGATTCAATGCTTTTTGTACCAAGGTCTTATTAAACCCTAACGCAACCAAAGCGGATAATGCTTCTTCTCGTATGGTATTATCAACTGTTAAAGTTTCTGAAATAGCAGCACTCTGTGCACCTCCTTCTTTCAAAACCTTGTCTTTTAGTTCTAATACAATCCGCTTTGCGGCTTTGGGGCCAATTCCTTTTGCACTTTTCAGAACAGCAATATTTTCTGAAACAATTGCTGACCGAACTTCTCCAGAAGATAAGGTAGACAGCAAAACTCTTGCGGTACTTGGTCCTACTCCAGAAACAGAAATTAATAATCCAAAAATATGACGTTCTTCCTCGTCTGCAAAACCATACAAAGTTTGACTATCTTCCTTCACAATAAAATGGGTCAGGATCTTTAATTCGCTCTGATTTGCTATTTTATGGTATGTATTTGATGTAATGTGTATGTGATACCCCACCCCACCAGAAGTTTCAATAATAATATCCGTCGGGCTTTTTTGGGTTAACTTACCTTTAATGTAGGCAATCATAGTGTTTGTCTTAAGATCGTGCTTAATGTAGAATGGATCGTTTACAATGTAATTAGCATACAAAGCTATAAAAAAGCTAGTACAATAATTCTTTATCCTTTAACTCTTAATCGTTTTTTTTAGCACAATGGTAAAGTCTATTAAGTCTTCTTAACAAAACTCTAGATGGCTTATATAAACTACATGGAATCCTTTAATCTTCATCTGACTCATCTAGCATATCAAATATACATTCAACTTTATCAATAGCTCTTGCACAATCTCTTTGCTGAACAGTCACTTTTCCATTATAGTCCGCTTCATTTCTTGCCTTTCTTAGGTCATCTAGTTGATTTCCGATATAAACTAAATCTTCTCTATCATCAAATAAAAAAGCATCATACAAATCATCTCCAGGGTTTTTCAAGGAATTGATAAAATCTTTATGACTAGACGTTCCATTTCTATTAACATAGCCAGCTCTTACTCTCAATATATTGTATACAGAGTAATATGCTCTACTAATGGCTGCTCTATAAGCTGTTTCCGTTTGTAACTTAATTAAATCCTTAGCCAAGCTTAAATATGTACGCCAATCAAAACTCATTATATAGTTTTTGTTGTTATACTTACATAATGATTAAAGTCAGAGTTTTTTACTAATTCCCAATTCTTAAACATTTTTCGCCCCTTCCTAAATGCTTCTTTGGAAGATAAGGGGGTATTAATAATAAGAAAAAGCTTAGTGTAATGCTCTTCAAAATCATAGTGTGTTTCCTTCTCAATTTTTGACTCTGGAAAAAAAAGTTTAATATGCTTTTGGCAGGCAATTATAAAATCTGATAATTTATTCTCCTGTATAAATTCAACTAACATGTTTATTTTTGCCGTTTCTTCTATTTCAGGTATAGAAAGAAGATTAACTGAGTTCGATATTTTCCAATCATCAGCAACTAAATGATACACACTATTATCATCTCTAGTCCATTGATTTCTAAAAATGGTAGATCTTATAGTTATTTGCTCTTCCATTTCAGTGGAAATAGCATTCGTACTTTGTGCTGGTAAATCAAACATTATTTTCTAAAATTTTGATTTTGAGAATTCTGTTATTGAACTTTCAAATGTATCTTGAATAGAATTGTGAGCATCTTCTAACCAAGATTCAAATTGTATGCTTTCAGGAAATAGACATATATACTTTATATTCAAAGCTATAGGTGCTTCTATATCATTAACTGGATTCAAGGTACTTTGTTGTATAACTAATACACTCTTATTATCTTTTGATGGCAATTCTACTAACATCTGAATTGCTGTTCCTGTATTAGGATCATGATTATTGGGTATGTTAGGGTACAGGTTAAAATATTTTTTTGTATTCTCGTAAGAATGGGATTTACCTGTTTTTAGTGTATTCTTATATACTAAATTTACTCTCTTAATTTCTCTATCCCCTATAATATTAAAACATTTATCATGAATATCAAGAATTAACTCCTTGAATGAAAGCCAACCTATATAAGGACTAACAACCCTTAATATAAGAACTTTTTCAGTAAACTGGATAATCACATTTTGCTTCTCATTTGTACATTGCAATATTGGTTTACTAAATTGAGCATTAGGCTTAACACCAACATTATCATCGTTTATTACAACATGAAAATCTTGAATCTCAATTGTTTCTTTTATCGGAAAATCTTCCTTCACTGCATTGTAAAATTCAGCTGGATATATTATATCCCATTTTGATCCCTGAAACTGAATTTCACAGTAAGCTTCAATTAATGGTGGACTTTTGTATTGTTTACTCATACCTTCAATTGTATATTTACAATTATCAAATAATGCAAATATAGTGCTATTTATGGTTTTTTATTAAAAAGTATAATAATATACACCTTTTTCACTAAATAGTGCATCCTTATTTATACTTAAAACATTCAAAACATGAGAAATATCCTTTTAGCATTCTGTTGGTGTACCATTTTAATGAGTTGCCAAAACAACAGACCTCCTACAGCTGAAACCACCTTAAGTCTTCCAACAGCGC
>CACVAQ010000224.1 GCA_902727865.1 uncultured Aureispira sp.
AGAAACTACCTACAAAACAAGCAAGTCAAGCACTTTGTTTTGAGCCTTGGAAATCGAAGAAGAAGTTTTCCAATCATTCGCCTTTAAAGTAGCGGTATATTCTGTGAACGTACGACCAATTTTAGACTCTGGATAATTGTCTGTGATGTGTTTGTAAGCCTGCAAGAAGGCCGCTTTCAGGACATAAGACTCAGGATCAAAGGCAGGGGTTTGATGACTACCTTGAAGCAAAATCGTCAATTGCTTTTTTAGGCGAGCTTTAGCATCCGAGTTCCACACAAAATCAGGGTAAGTGGCAACAAAATAATTCCAAGATAAAGCCCAACGAGCGAGTTCTTTTGGGGTGATTTGTAATGTTTCCTGTTCCAACCAAAAATTCGGAACCTCTAATTGATATTGATTCATATAAGCCCGCATAGGAATCGAGCATTCTCTATAAAAAACGCGATAGATAAAATCTACATCTTCTGCTAAGACGACTTTTCCATTCTGAATCGAAAAGTTAATCCCGTTCTGACCTAACGTACGAGCAAAGGCATCACTTTGCATCGTTGCTCGATTGTAGCGCTTAATTTCAGTCTTTAGGCGTTGATATTGATTCATGTTGGTAGAGCCTTGCAGTTTTTGCAGGACTTGGGTATAAAAATCATGAAAGGCAACATAGGCAGCGTCGTGCGTGTTTTCATTCGCATAACCAATAAAAGCCGTCGTAAATCGACCAATCGCTAGCCCAATAGAGGCAGGATTATTTTTGTCTAAGTTAGACAAGTAGTTTTTATAGTTGGCAATCAAACTATTGTTGACGGGCTGTTGCATTGCTTTTTGTTGCTTCTTGCTAATTTCAGGCTGTTCTTCATTCGCCGCTTCCAGCAATTCAGCCGTTTCTCTTTGAATGACTACTTTTTGATTTTGTAGTTGAGGTAAGAACTTTACAAAAGGAGCATAAACCCAACCTTCTATTTTATCTGCGGTTTGTATTTTGTACCAGTTCGAATCGTATTTTTTACGGTCGTAGACAATCTCTGTGGTAAAGTTGGTACTATCGTATAAAAATTCCACCAAAACACCATCACTCAATATATAAAGGACCGTACCTTCCAAGTCGGGAGTTTCTCTTACTCGTAAGCGACGGGTTTGAGTCTCCATAAACAAACGAGGCAACGATTCTTCCTCTATTTGAGGTGTTTTGTTGTCATTAATGGAGTGAATAGCCTCTTGGTCATCACAAGAAAAGAATAGGACAGAGAGTGAAAATAAAAAAATGAATTGGCAGGTATAGGATCTTCTCATTATTGTTTATATTTAGAATGTTAGGTAAAGATACAAACTTAGTGTTGTTAGAGGAAATTGTATTCCAAGTCAATTTTGTGTATAAAATTACTCCATTGTAAAACGAAGCAAAGCGAGCTCCTGTCAGTAACTAAATAGATGGACAAAAATAATGAACACTAAAACAGGGCATCTTTTGTCCATCTACTTAGGTAAATCAACAGAGTATTCAATTATAAAAAACTAAAATAAAATGTGTGCATCAATCTTAATTTTAGGAGGAGGGACCTTTTATCCTGTACGAAACCATTTGTCGATTGCGGCACCTGCTTTTGGCACGACAGCGCGTTGGTTGCATGAAGCGCTTGTTGATTCCGACTTGGTGTTAACTAAAATGGCAGATGCAAGGTCTTCTTTGTTGACCAATGCAGATGTGAAAGCGTTTGTTCAGGAGGCTTTGAACAAAGAGCCGCTTCGTTGTCTTATCATGAATGTTGCCTTGTGTGATTATGAAGGAACAATAGGAACGGTTGCTTCTGGAAAAGATGCCCAACGACTTCAATCCAGGGCAGGCAAACAGGTAATGGACTTGACGCCCAGTGATAAAGTGATTGCGAGTATAAAAGAACAACGCCCAGATGTATTTTTAGTTGGTTTTAAAACTACGACGAATTTTAGCCCAGCGGAGCAGCAAGCAGCAGCGTATCGAATGTTATCCGAATCTAAAGGCGATTTGGTTTTGGCAAACGACACGGTTACACGACATAATTTGTTGATAAATGCAGCCAATGAATGCTTAATCGCATCTGATGACCGAATTGAAGTTTTAAAAGGCTTGGTCACAAAAATAAAAGCACTTTGAGCTGTCAATCAGCGAAAATAAAAAACTATTTTTAGTAAAGCCTAGTAATTGAAATATAAAATATAAAAATATGAACAAAAAAGACTTTAGCATTGGTTTGGTCGCAGGATTTGTACTTTCTATGTGTTTTTCCTTTTTTATAATAAATTATTATATCGAAAAAAAAGTAGATGAAGCCAAGGTAAATGCTGAAAAACAGTACGAAACGTTAAAAAATAAATTAGAAATAGAGTTCAAAGAAGAAGTCGCTAGCATCAAAGCTTATACCAGCAAAAAGGCAGCAGAAAAAGGAACCGTGTTGATGGAGAGTGCTTCGAATGAATTGAAAAAGTATTGGAAAAAAGGCGATGAAGTATTAGATAGTCTCGTTGTAGAATAACTAGTTTGATTTCTTGTTTGCAAAAGTCTAAAATTTTTATTAAATTGCAGTAGAAGATTCATACGTTAAATTTTAATCCATCATAGGGTCTAGCTTTGGCTATTTTCAAAAAGCATACACTCTTCAATTATATCAATACAAATTATGGCTTTCAAAAATCCTTTTATTTTAGCTAAATTAAAGACAGTTAAGGCACAGCTTTATGCTAAAGCTTTAAAAGTAATTCTAAAAGACAAGATGAAAGATGGCGATACCGTGCCTTTTTCGATTGTTCTGAACCATATCTACGCAGGGTTTGATGAAGGGAAAAGTGCTAAGTTGCCTTTCTTTCTGTTGGGAGATCCTAAAGACGGAGAGGCAAATTGGAAAAAATTCCGAGATGGAGAAGCTGAAGGTGGCGGAGGAAAAAAGCAAAAGGACTTTATGGTCGTCGGTACTTGTACGCGTCAAGGAACACACTTGTTGTTGACCTTGAACAAAAGTAAAGGAGTCAGTAAAATTCCGAAGAAAACAATGGTTTATCTTGAAAAAGCCGTTAAAAGTGCTAACCCTAGTTTAACGATTGGGACTAAAGAAGGTGTTGCAGAAGAAGATACTGGAGATACTGGAGCTGCTGTGGCTGGAGCCGCTGTTGGTGGTGACGCAAAAAAAGAGCAAACAGCTGACACGAAACAAGATGCAACGGCTGACAAAAAAGAGAAGCCTAAAGTTACGGAAGAAAAGAAAGAAAAATTAGTTCAGAAATATAAAGAAGAAAAGCAAGCGGATGCTAAGAAATTAGGCGAACAGTTTGAAGAATTAAACAGCATGTCTTCGAGCGATGCCATCAAAAAGGTAACGGCTAATATCAAAAAAGGCAGAACAACGAAGAAAGACTTAAAAGCAGTCAAAGAATTGAACAAAGTGTTTTCTATAACTGAAAAGTTATACAAAGGAACTGCAAAACAAGTTCAGAAAAAATTCGAAAAGCCTTATAAGGAGTTGGCAGAAAACAAAAAGAAATTCTATCAATTGTCTTTAGCCACCAAACAAAGCAAAAAAAGTTTGGCAGAGACTTTAGCCAGTGCTTATTATGAGAAAAAACAAAAACGAGCTGCGACAGATGCTGAAGTAAAAGACATTCAAAAAATTGTCAAGGATGTGATTTTGATGAACAAAAAGAGAAGAAAAAAAGCAAAACAAGCGATGCTATTTAAAGTAACTTCTTTTGTCTTGAAAAAAACAGGTCCGAAGAACTTTAAAGCAAAGTATGTCAACCAAATTTTGCAAAAAAAGGTGGCGTAATTTAAAGCGTAAAAATAAAAAGTCCCTCTTGAGAAATGCTCAGGAGGGACTTTTTTATGATGCTTAGTAACTTAAATAAAGTAAGGCTTAAGCCGTTGTTGTTGGTCTCAAAACCAATTGTTCTCTTCCTGGACCGACAGAGATAATAGAGAAAGGCGTTTCTAGAATGTCCTCCATTTCCTGTACATAATCTTGTAGTTCGCTAGGAAAATCTCCAAAATTACGAACCCCTGTAAGATCTTTTTTCCAACCTTTATAAGACTTGTAAACTGGTTTTGGGCAGTTGGTCACCATATCAAATGGTAGTTCGTCGGTTATCCCTTTTTCTGTTTCGTAAGCTGTAGCGGCCGAAATTTCATCAAAATTATCCAATATATCTACTTTGGTCATAACCAATTGAGTGACTCCATTAATCATAATCGTATATTTCAATTGAGGAAGATCAATCCAGCCACAACGTCTAGGACGTCCAGTAGTAGCCCCAAATTCTCCGCCAGCCTTTCTGATCTCTTCTCCTGTTTCACCATGCAATTCCGTCGGGAAAGGACCGCTACCAACACGAGTACAATAGGCTTTGGTAATTCCAATGACTTCGCCAATTTTTTGAGGTGCAATCCCCAAACCATTACAAACACCAGAAGTAATTGTATTGGAAGACGTTACAAAAGGATAAGTACCGTAGTCGATGTCCAACATCGAACCTTGTGCGCCTTCCGCTAAAACTTTTTTGCCCGCTTTAATCGCATGATTGATAAAATAAGCAGAGTCTATAAATTGTAATTTTCTCAAACGCTCAATAGATGCCATCCATGTTTTTTCTTCCCCTTCCAAGTCAAAATCAACGCTAGGATAGGCAGAAGCCATCTGCAAGTGCGTTGCTTTGAGTTTGTTATAACGATCTTGAAAGTCTGATAAAAAGACATCTCCCATGCGAAGTCCCTGTCTAGCAACTTTGTCTGTGTACGTTGGACCAATCCCCTTTAGCGTAGAACCAATTTTACCAGCCCCTTTAGCGGCTTCCATCACCGCATCCAAAAAACGATGCGACGGAAGAATTAAGTGTGCCTTTTTAGCAATGTACAAGCGGCTCAAAAATTCTATGCCCGAAGTAGACAATTGATCAATTTCTGCACAAAGAATTGTAGGATCAATGACGACACCATTTCCAATGACGTTTTGGACATTGGTTCTGAAAATGCCAGAAGGTATCGTATGTAAGACATACTTTTTTTTGCCTAAATACAAGGTGTGACCAGCATTGGGCCCTCCTTGGAAGCGGGCAACAAGGTCATACTTAGCCGCTAAATAATCAACAATTTTACCTTTTCCTTCATCGCCCCATTGCAAACCTAATAATACATCTACCATGTTTAAAAGTGATTTTGATAATTTAATCGGTTAATATTTTGTGTTTGTAATCGTCCCCAAAAAGCAAAGCGCTCAAGCGTGGAACGACCACGGAGTAGCAGCAGAGCTAA
>CACVAQ010000225.1 GCA_902727865.1 uncultured Aureispira sp.
AATCCCACGAAGTATGATCTCTCAATACTTCATCAGTATTTCATGGAAAATCATACGCATTTGATTATAAGAAGTTCATTAAGCTCAACGAACATAGAGACAGACGATCATTTGGTCCCAGCACTTATTTTTTTCTAATTCTTTAACTCCCCAAAGAACGACTTTTCTTACAACGTTCCTCGTTTTTTATTTTCCTCAGCCGATTTTTTGGCTTTCTTCTTTAAGTTAATTTGTTGTTCTGCGGATTCAAATGTCCAACCATTCCCATTGCTGCCAAAGACATAGGTCAACATAATTTCGTGGTTTGTCCCCAAGTGATTCGCCAAGCCATTGATCGGCAAACTAAAGGCATAGCCGACTCTAAAACGCTTTTTGATGTGTACATTAATATCAAAAGAAATCGTCCCATCCGTAGAGCCACCAATGCCGATGCCTAACATTTGATGCCAGACATAACGCAAATGCAAGTTGATGTTCATCGGACTAGAAGGAGCATAACGAAACCATATAGAAGGAATCAAAACATGCTTTGATGTTTCTTTTAAAGAACGCTTGCTCAGACCATCTTTTTTAGTTCTAAGATCAATTTTAACGCCTGCATTGATATAAAAATGCGCCACCCGTTGAAGATTAGACAAGGCATTATCACTATCAAATTTCACATTCATAGAAATCATCTGAGGAACAGAAAACCCGATATAATAAAGGTCATTATAATAAAAAAGCCCTAAGCCTGCATCTGGCAATATTTTATACTCATTGTTTCCAATAATCAAAGGATCATTCGCATCATTGTATTCCAGCTTGGAGCCATCCAAACGATATTGATTGGCTGACAAAGACAAGCCTATAGATAGGCGGTGTCGCTTGTCTTGTTTTTTCTTTTCAGAACCAAATTTCAGATGATAGGCATATTGAATATTCAAGCCCGTAAAGGACGTTGGACCTGTTTGATCGTGTGTCAAACCTCCTCCAAACGCCATGTTTCGTTGTTCGTCAAAATGTCTAAAATTGAGGGCAAAGGTAATCGGATTGTTCTTCATACCCGTCCACTGATGGCGATAGGTTGCCGTGACGGCTGTCAAGTCCTCCCAACCCACCATTGCGGGATTAATCAAAGCAGGACTGTGCATATATTCACTTAATAAAGGCATTTGTTGTGCAAAACCCGTCGTTGCCAACAACGAAAAAACGACTATAAGTTGGTAGATTTTTTTCATGTTAAATATATTTGATCTGCTTTAGGAATGTTCATCTTATTTTTTTACTATTCCTTAGCTGAATTCACTCAAACAAGCACTTACTCTCTAATAATTGTCACATCTCCTTTTAGAATGCCCCATTGTCCACCAACCTCTAGAATGTAATAGTACGTTCCAGCAGGAAGATTTCCGCCACTATACGTTCCATCCCAATTATTTTGATAATCATTGGTTTCAAATACAAGATCTCCCCATCTATTGACAATTTTCACCGAATTTTTAGGAAATAGTTGAATATTTTTAATCAGCCAAGTGTCATTAAAACCATCCCCATTGGGCGTTAATACATTTGGAACAAACACAATTTGATTGAAATCTTGACGCACCTCAACGACAATACTAGTCGTATCTTTACAGCCATCCATATTCTCCACTTCCACCGAATAAGTCGTCGTTTGAGCAGGGCTAGCCGTTGTGGCAGCACAAATATTACAACTCAAAGCGGTATCGGGCAACCAATTATAAAAATCACCGCCTGTTGCCAATAAATTAGCCATTGTTCCTGCGACAATAATCGTATCAGAATAAGCCCTGGCAACCACTCCTTGATAAACCGTTAATAAGGTAGTGTCGCTAACATCGCCACAATCTCCTTGACTTCCAACAACCCAAATTGGCACCTCTCCGACCCTTACATTCGTCAAGGCATAGGTATCGGAAGGTCCAGATTGTACCAAGAAAGTATCTACATAAAAATCATAACTTGTAAATCCTGCTCCATTAGAAGTCGCCAGCACAATCGTCGTGTCGTTTGAACAGATAGGATTCGACGCAAGACTAATAGCCGTCTCTTGACTCAAACGAGCTAAAGCAAAAGGATTGGGCGAAAAGCCAGTAATGGCTTGCGTACTCGTTCTAGTATCTAGATTATACCTTGTATTTGTTCCTGTTAATCCAGTTGCGGCAAGGTCCCATACATTCGTGTTTGTCCATTGTGCGATATCGTCTAACAAGCCATCTTGGGCAACATCAAATAAAAATTCAATTGTTGCGGCTTCGGTTCCGAGGGTTCTACTAATTCTATGATAAAAATTAGGATTAATTTCACAGACTCGCAACGTCGTCATCGTTCTGTCCCAAGCTTCTATCGTAGGATCTACATTTGCCATCCGCACTTTAAATGCGGCCGCCCTTGTTGTTGCAGGGCTTATATTAACGGGTCGAAAACGAGCCGTTCCCAAATTAGAACCAACAGGATAGAAATAAGCGCTCGTCGTATTCGTATGCCGCAGTAAACCGCCATTCTCCAAACTAGAGACAAAGCCCCACCCGTTGGCACTTTGTGTATGTTCGACAGCGATTAAATCGGGGTTAAAAACATGTGTCGTATTTGTGTCTACATCAAATTCTCTATCGTTCAGCCTCAAAAAACCATCTACATAAACATCTAGTGTTGCGTATTTGATTCCTAGATTTTCTAAACGCAAATCATAAAACCGAGTAATTGAATTGCCTTGAATGCTTTGGTCGATGCCATTTAGATGCACGATGCCTTCTCCACTACTAATAAAAGCTTCGTTGTTGGCATTGTTTTCCCAATCGCCAGAAACATACATTTCATTGCTGTTGTGAAAGGTTCCATTCTGATCGTTTTGAACCTTGCCTTGTACCGAAACAAAGGCATTGTTTTTGACCGAAATTAAGGCTCCTTGATTACTCAACATAGGCACTTGGGCATTGCTCCCGTAGATACAAGCGAGTATAAGGAATGGTATTAAACTATTTTTTTTCATCTTTATTCGTCTTCAGTTTATTGGCAAATTAAGTTTGCTTTTTTGACAAAAGGTTGGTATACCTTAACTCATAAATGTACCCTTTTTTTTCTAAATTTCAGCAGATGTTCTAAACTGGTTTTTTGATTAGATTTTGCCCTAACTTATGCCAAATAAACCAAGTACATGAAACTAATCCTACCCAAAATTGTTTAACAAGTATCCCTACTGATATTATTTTGAGAAGCAAACCATTCAACAATATAATGAATCATTTTTAAAACAGTCTTTCTCTTTTATTTTAAATTTAGTTTGACTTATTGTATTTTGGTCCCAAGGATCGTTTTATAGTTGGTTTAAGTATCTATTTTAGATTCCAAAACGCATAAAATAGGTTGTTAACTCATTTAAAAGCAATAATTCAATGTTTGGCAGTAAAAAAAGCATCACCGATCGTGTAAAAGATTCCTTAACCGATTATTTAGACGATAAATTTGAAGATTACCGTGGTCAAATTGCCTTAGATTTGGCTAGAGGGATTGGCGTTCTGGCGGGCTTAGTAGCGCTTTGGAGTGTCGCCATCATTGCAGTCATGTTTTTTTCGATTGCAGTGGCCTTGTTACTCGGCTGGGTATTTTCTTTTTTTATAACAACATTTGCCTATGCCTTAAGTTTTTTGCTTGTATCTATTGTCCTCATTGCTCTTGCCGCCTTTATTATCAAACATAAAGAAAAATATATTGTCACGCCTGTTTTTGAGCTTATGGCAACGACTTTAAGGTCTACCATGGGATTAGATGAAGCAGGGAATGAAATCCCTTCGCCAGAGGACACCGCCAAAGAACCTTCGACCAACGACAACACAAAAACGCCAATTGCGGTCAATACGCCTAACATTGACCCTGACCTTGAACCCCATTCGATCAATACAGAGCTTAAGACAGAACGACCAGCAAGTCCATTAAAAAAAGAGGAACTGTAAGTAATCCATGCGAACAAAGCTACTTTCTTGTTGAAGTTCCTTAACTTTGTGCTGTAGAATTGTTTTGGATAGCACTACGCTTCAAAAATGAATTATATTACACTGATTATCAGCTTAATAATTTTTCATCAAACAAAGTAGTTGTAAGATTAAAAGACCGATATAAAATATCAAACAATTTTTACTATTTTAATTCAAGTGTATTCTCAATCAGAAAGATAGATCGTAGGATCAACTCTGTTTGACGAATTAATAAATTGTAGATGAAACGCAAACCAAAGAAAGAGGAAAAACCTTTTAGTAAATTTTATAGAAAAAAACCAGTCAAGTTCGTCGCTGACAAGCCTTCTTATTATGCAGGTGAAGAAGAGGACGACGATACGCCAAAGAAAAAACGAGCGTACCAAAAAGGCGGTGATAAAAAAAAGCCGAACGATAGAAGGAAAGTAAATCCAAAAACGATTGGTCCTAAATTCAAAAAAAAGGAAATCATCCAGAAAACACATGAAGCACCTGTTGAGGAAAATATGCGCCTCAACAAGTACATTGCTCATGCTGGCATTTGCTCTCGACGAAAAGCAAGCGAACACATTGAGAAAGGTTCGGTGATGGTCAACGATGTTGTTGTTAAGGAAATGGGGTACAAAGTTCAGAAAAATGATGTGGTCAAGTTTCAAGGAAATGTTGTAGAACCAACTCGCAACCATGTTTATATCTTATTAAACAAGCCCAAGAACGTTATTACCACACTTCAAGATGAAAATGGTAGAAGAACCATCTTAGATTTTGTGTCGGACCTCACCACAGAACGTATTTATCCTGTTGGTCGTCTAGACAGAAACACAACAGGGCTTCTTTTGCTGACCAATGACGGCTCTTTTGCCCAAAAATTATCCCATCCAAGCTTTGGCGTTTCCAAAATATACAAAGCGAAGTTGGATAAAGCTTTGCGTCCAGAAGACTTAGAAAAAATTCGAAACACCTTGCAATTGGAAGATGGTCCTGCCCCTGTAGATGCCATTGAATATGGAGCTAATAGCAAAACCATAGGTATAGAAGTACACATTGGTCGTAACCGTATTGTTCGTCGTATTTTTGAGCATTTGGGCTATGAAGTACTGAAGCTAGATCGAGTGCGTTATGCTTCTTTGACCAAAAAGAACATTCCGATTGGAAAGTGTCGTTTTTTAACCAAACAAGAAATTATTATACTAAAACATTTGGCTTAAGTAATTCGTCCATAGCGCTCTGGTTATGAACGCTAGATAAACATAATGTTCCTTAAATAGGGTATTGGTTGTCTATTTCCCA
>CACVAQ010000226.1 GCA_902727865.1 uncultured Aureispira sp.
AAAATAGACTATCGAAAGACAAACAAACGATTACTATCTAACTTAAGCAACAAACCCATCAAAATGGAAAAAGACAGCAAAGAGGAGCCTCCATAGCTGATAAATGGCAACGGAATTCCAATAACAGGAACTAAGCCTGTTGTCATTCCTACATTAATAAAGACGTGAAAAAACAAAATACAAGCAACACCTAAAGCATAGTACTTTGTAAACAAAGAACGCTGTCGTTGTGCGATAAATAAAATACGTAAAATAAGACTAAAAAAGACCAAAATAATAAACGTTGTCCCAAGAAAACCCCATTCCTCGCCGACCGTACAAAAAATAAAATCGGTGGATTGTTCGGGAACATAATCTAACTTCGTGCGCTCTCCTTGCAAAAATCCTTTGCCAACCCAACCCCCTGAGCCGATCGCAAATTTAGATTGCTCGACGTTGTACAAAGGCCCTAAAGGATGGCATTTCTCTGGTCTCAACCAAACCCAAATACGTTCTTGGCGATGTCCTCCAATTAGATTATTAACAATGTAATTCACAGAAGAAGAAAATAGAACGGCTGCCATTGCTAAAATGGAAACAAAAAAGCTATTCTCCCATTTCTTCTCGCCAATATTAAATAAAGCAAGAATCACTAAAATTAAACCATTCGCAATTGTTATTAACAAATAACGACTCTCGTCAAACAACATATAAGTAAAAATTGCCTCCAGAACGATTGCTGCCAACCATATATCTTCCTTGCGCCAAGATCGTATTAAAACCACATTCGCAACTAATAGAATCACATTAATTAACCACCAAGTATCGTCGTATAGAAGAGCTGCGATGGATAAAGCCGCCACAACAAAACCCAAAATATAAAGCCAAGCATCCATTCCCGCTCGGAATAATAGGATAAAAAAGGCAAAATAAACTAAGGTTGATCCTGCATCTCCTTGCAACAAGACTAATAAAACAGGCGTTAGGATAATTGCAAAAGCAATTGCTTTGGTTCTCAATTCTTGCATTCGAGCCGTTGGCATTGCCAAATAAGCCGACAACATGATACAAGTCGTTACTTTCGCAAATTCTGAAGGTTGAAAACGAAACCCACCTAAGTCAAACCACGAGGTTGCTCCATTAATCGGCGTCGTAAACAAAACCCCTATCAATAAGAGAATGGTTAGCCCATAAAAAACAGGGGCAAAGGTTTGATACACATTCAATTCAATCAATTGTATAATTCCTACCAAAACCAATCCTACGGTAATCCATAAAAGTTGCTTTCCGTAGTTTTTATCTAGATCGTACAAGCTCGTAAAAGAATCCTCGTCTAAATATCCTGAAGCAAAAATCATGGACCAACCACAAAGAACCAAGATTGCCCACAAGGCTATGGTAATCCAATCGTATCCTCCAATATCTGAATCTCTCCCTTGACGCATATACTTTTCTAAATTCGTTTTTTATTAATCGAGTATCGTATCACACATTTTGAACGGGTCTGATACGATACGCTTCTCAGCCTTTCACTTATACTCTATGAATCTATTATTCATTACTTCGTGGAAAACCCGAAGGCTCAGCGTAGCTAAATTATATTATTAGTAACCAATCCTTATGACACTCTAAGGAGTAGCAGAATAAGACGGTTTCTCTCTTTTAATCAAGTCTGCTTGTAGCATTCGTTTTTCCAAAGACTTCCTTTGTGGGCTTTCAATACTCCGTTTCATATATTTTTCAATCATTAAACTAGAGATTGGCGCAGCATAAGTCGATCCATACCCTCCGTTTTCCACATATACCGCAATGGCGATTTTAGGATTGTCCTTAGGGGCAAAGGCAATAAACGTAGAGTGATCTTTTCCTTTGTTGTTCTCTACCGTTCCTGTTTTTCCACACATCGTAATATCTGGAATTTTAGACCGAGCACCTGTTCCTGCCGTTACAACTCGTTCCATCCCATTGACCACAGGTTCAAAATGCATCGGATGCACTTTAGTGTAATGTCTTTTTTTAAATTTATCTAAAGTTCCTGTGGTATCGCCTTCAAATTCTTTGGCAAAATGAGGAATATAATAATACCCCCTATTGGCAATAATTGCTGCCATATTTGCCATTTGCAAAGGCGTGATTAACAACTCTCCCTGTCCAATTCCAACCGATACAGCGGTAGAGAATTTCCACATTCCTTTGCCATGTTTTTTGTTATAATAAGCGGCCGTTGGTACATGTCCAGATGCTTCATTGGGAATATCTACGCCCAACCGAGCGCCCAAGCCCCAACTGTGCAAATGATCTGCCAAGCGATCCATCCCTTTTTCTGGGTAATAAAAACCATAGACATTCACCAATTCTCTAAAGGTTTGGCAATAATATTTATTACAAGAATACTGAATTGCATTTCCAACATCATTAATACTGCCATGTCCATGGCATCCAATTCTTAACGAACCATAGACAAATCCCCCCCCACAAGCCATGCCTCGACCTGGTGTTAAAATCCGTTCTTGTAAGCCAATCGCAGATAAAGTAGTTTTAAAAATAGAACCAGGAGGGTATTGAGCCATCAGCGCTCGATTGAACAAAGGAATTAAAGAATCTCTTTGCAAAGCTCTAAAAGCGTCTTTTCTATTTCTGTTAACCGCTAAAATGGCAGGATCATAAGAAGGCGTACTAACCATTGCCAAAATTTCCCCCGTCGAAGGTTCGATAGCTACAATAGCACCAATTTTATTTTGCATCAACTGTTCTCCATAAGCTTGCAACTCCAAATCAATAGACGTAATCAAATCATAGCCCGAAACAGCACTTACATCCATGGCTCCCTCTTTGTACTTTCCTTTTCGCTTTCCCCATTTGTCTTTTAAGACGTGCTCTACGCCTCGAATCCCTCTTAATTGTTCTTCGTAAGAAAGTTCTAAACCACTTGTACCAATGTATTCTCCACGTTGATAAAGCCCATTAGATTTTTTAATTTTTGCGGGACTCACCTCGCTAATATATCCCAACATATGTGCTCCAACGTGTGCAGGATATCCTCGCACGCTCTTTCTTTGGCTTTTAAACCCAGGAAACTCATACAAACGCTCTTCTATAGAGGCAAATTTGTCGCCAGGGATTTGTGTCAAAAAATTAAATGGTTTTCGCTGAGAAAAACGACGATCGTTAAAATCCTTATTTAGATTTTTATAAAAAGTGCTGTCCGTTATACCTAACAATTTACAAAAAGCCAGGGTATCTATATTCGACTTTCGAACTTGATTGTACGTTACTTTCAGGTCATACATCGCTAGGTTGTAGACCATTAATTCGCCATTCCTATCTTTGAGTGCCCCTCTAGATGGATACAAGGTAACAGCTTCTCGATAACTGTGTTGTTGCTGGTAAGACTTGTCCCAAATTTGTATTTGAAAACATTTGAACACAAGTAGAATAGCACAGATTACAAATGCCGTTTGCAATACCCTTTGCCTATCTTGATACAAATCTTGCATATTCTTCTAAATTAGTTTGGTTCTATTCTTATGATAATAATACTTAGCTGCGCGGCTACTTAGCACACTGTGTAAAAAGTTATTAAATAGTGGGCAAGTATGGTATCAGACATTTTGAAAGTGTCTGATACCATACTTCACAAGGCCATATTGTTTTTTAGAGAGCAGCGTAGTTTTAGTTGTTTGATAAAATCATAAAATGAATTGGCAGCATTTTAAGCTTGAGCTCTAGTAAAAACAGGCGAAGTAGGATTCAATTCCTCCCCGAAGTATCCTTAGAACAAACAAGGCGTCCTAATAACTTCTATTCTTTGGGGTTAAATAGAAATTGATACAAAATGATGATCAGCATCGACAAGGCAAAAGTCATCAACCAAATTAACACTTTAAAGACAGAGAAAAGGCTTGCCTGTTCAAGCACAACCACCCATATCGTATGCCAGAGCATCAAGATGCTACTGTATTGTACAAACCATCGAGTGCCTAAATTATATTTCGTGGGCGCTTTTCCTTGTTCATAACCTCCTCTCGGCTCCAATATTGCCAAAACCAAGGGTCTAGCCGCAGCAACAGCAACGGCCGCAGAAGCAAACAAACCTGGCGTGTTGTAAAACATATCAATCGACAAACCATAAATGAATGCCAAGAACAGAACGCCTCCTTCAATCATGCCGACAGGCAATAATAAAATAAACACAGGGTAAATATAGATGTCAATGCTATCTACTCCTTTTAGAATAAATTGTATGATAATCAACAATACAAATCGTATAAAATTGGCTCTAATTAAACTAGTCATTGATTACCTCCTCTTCTAATTTTAGGCGTTCTTCTTTTAATAAATTAGACACCACATAAACATATTCCGTGTTGTTTAAATCATTAAATAAGGCGACTTTAATACTATAAAAATTTACTCCTGGAGGTCGATAAAAACTATCAATGGTTCCAATTAAAATTCCTTCTGGAAAAATAGTTGAATAGCCACTAGTAATAACAGTATCGCCTTTGTTGATGGTCGTATGTTTAGGAACAGATTCTAAATTCATGTACCGAGAATCCAAACCGTCCCAAACCATTACCCCAAAGTTATTATTTCCCAAAACCTTAGCACTGATTCTCGTATCCAAATTAAGGATAGACATCGCCACGGCATAATTATTACTTACTTTCTGTACCACTCCAACAATGCCCATTCCATTCCCATTCAAGACGCCTGAATTTGCGTTCAAACCTTGTGCAGCTCCTTTGTTTATCGTTAAATAATTTCGAGGACGATGAATCGTATTATTGACCACCTTTGCATCGTAATATTGATAATACTGTTGTAGTGTGGTGTCTTCTTTGGTATTTGTTTGAATCAAAGAACTAAACTTTGAACTGGGCAAACGCATTTTTAATTCTGCATTTTCTCTTGCCAAACTATCGTTGACCGCAGAAAGGTTCCAATACCGTGCGACTCGGCTCGTCGATTCATATACGCCCCCAACCATGCCATTTGCAGAACTTAAAAAAGCTTGCGTATTGGCGTTATTATTCCTTGTAAAATAAATTGACAATGCTATCACCTCTAATATAAAAAAGGCAAAAACACCATTATATTTTATAAAAAACAAGAATATCCGCTGCATAATGTATTCAATCAAATAGGTAGGAAATAGAACAAGCAATTATAACTACTTACTCTATCTAATGCTAAAAATCAGCTTATTTTTTTTTAAAAAAATTGCCGAATTTACAACACTAAAAAAAGGTGGCAAATTCGGCAACTATATATTATTAT
>CACVAQ010000227.1 GCA_902727865.1 uncultured Aureispira sp.
TTTTTTTCAAGAAAAAGCATATTTATTTTCTTTTTCTCAAAAATAATCGTAGTTTTGCAATCGCTTAAGTAAACCCCTTTTGTGGGGGGATTTGAAAAAAAAGTAGTAATTATTTATAAATGCCTACAGTAAATCAATTAGTCAGAAAAGGACGTAAAGTAATCAAGCTAGCTTCAAAAGCAAGAGCTTTAGATTCTTGTCCTCAAAAACGTGGAGTATGTACTCGTGTATATACTACTACGCCAAAGAAACCGAACTCAGCGTTGCGTAAAGTAGCGAAGGTGCGTTTAACGAACGGAATTGAGATTATCGCATACATTCCTGGTGAAGGTCACAACTTACAAGAGCATTCAATTGTATTAGTACGTGGTGGTCGTATCAAGGATTTACCTGGTGTACGTTATACAGTAGTACGTGGTGCGCTGGATACAGCAGGTGTAGCAGATAGAAGACAATCTCGTTCTCGTTATGGTACTAAGCGTCCGAAGGCTGCTAAGAAGAAGTAATAGATAGTTTCAATAAGAATTAAGATAAAAAGATCATACGTTGACTAAGTTCTGAAGAAGTCGGAACTGAAGATTGAGTGAAACATGTTTGCATAAAACATTAGCTCAAACAACAGCTAAAAAGATTTAACAAGAAGATGAGAAAGAGAAAACCAAAAGTGCGCCAAGTCGCACCAGATCCTCGTTACGGCGATAAGCAAGTAACTCGCTTTGTAAACATGCTTATGTTAGACGGTAAAAAAAGTACCGCATTTAGAGCTTTTTATGATGCCATGGATATTTTGGAAGAAAAATCGGAGGAGTCTCCTCACGAAATTTTCCAAAAAGCAATTAAGAATGTAATGCCAGCTCTTGAAGTACGCTCTCGTCGTATTGGTGGTGCTACCTTCCAAATTCCTACCGAAATTCGTCCAGAACGCCGCCTCTCAGTGGCTATGAAATGGACCATCAAGTATACTCGTCTACGTAGCGGTAAAGGAATCGCTTCAAAATTAGCAGCTGAATTATTAGCAGCTTCTAAAGGAGAAGGTTCTGCTGTGAAGAAAAAAGAAGATACTCACAAAATGGCTGAGTCGAATAGAGCATTTGCTCATTTCGGTCGCAAGAGAACTAAGTCTAAATAATTTGTTATTTAGCAAAGACATATCCTAGATATAATTCAATCAATTTTTATATAAAATTTTAAGCCACTATTATAAGTCATGGCAAAAGTAGATTTAACGTATACGCGAAACATTGGTATTGCTGCACATATTGATGCAGGAAAAACCACTACTACAGAACGTGTTCTGTATTATACAGGTATTAGTCACAAGATTGGTGAAGTACATGATGGTGCTGCTACAATGGACTGGATGGAGCAAGAACAAGAGCGTGGTATCACGATTACATCTGCAGCAACTAAGACGGAATGGCCTTGGAAAGACAAAACTTATGCAGTAAACATTATTGATACACCTGGTCACGTTGATTTTACGGTTGAAGTAAACCGTTCTTTACGTGTATTAGATGGATTGGTATTCTTGTTTTGTGCATCGGGTGGAGTAGAGCCTCAATCTGAAACAAACTGGCGTTTGGCAGATGGTTATAAAGTACCTCGTATTGCATTTGTAAACAAAATGGATCGTCAGGGAGCTGACTTTTTCAGTGTTTGTCAACAAATGAGAGATATGTTGGGTGCTAACGCAATTCCGTTGCAAGTACCAATCGGAGCTGAAGATGATTTCAAAGGAGTTGTTGATTTGATTACAGGTCAAGCAATCGTTTGGAATGAAGAGGACATGGGAATGACGTTTAAAGTTGTTGAAATGCCTGCTGATTTGGTCGATACTGCTGCGGAAGCTCGCGAACAACTTCTAGAAGCTGTTGCTGAGTATGATGAAACATTAATGGAGAAGTATTTTGAAGACCCTGAGTCTATTTCTCATGATGAAATTCGTGCTGCTGTTCGTGCTGCTGTATGTGACATGAGTATTATTCCTGTTATGTGTGGTTCTGCCTTTAAAAATAAAGGAGTTCAAGCTGTATTGGATGCTGTATGTGCATTCTTGCCTTCTCCTTTGGATGTGGACGCTGTAACAGGTACCAATCCAGATACAGAAGAAGAGGAAACTCGTCCTGCTGATTTTGATGCACCATTTGCTGCTTTAGCATTTAAGATTGCAACTGACCCTTATGTTGGTCGTTTGTGTTTCTTCCGTTGTTACTCAGGAAAATTGGATGCGGGTTCTTACGTGTTGAATACTCGTTCGAACAAGAAAGAGCGTATTTCTCGTATTTACCAAATGCATGCGAACGAGCAAAAACCTGTTACGACAGTTTATGCTGGTGATATTGCAGCTGGTGTTGGTTTCAAAGACATCAAAACTGGAGATACTCTAACTGATTTAGATCATCCAATTATATTGGAAAGCATGGATTTCCCTGCACCAGTAATTTCGATTGCTATTGAGCCTAAAACTCAAAAAGATGTAGATAAATTGGGTATGTCTTTGGCTAAATTGTCTGAGGAAGATCCAACGTTTACAGCTAAATTTGACGAACAAACTGCTCAAACAATTATCTCAGGAATGGGAGAGTTGCATTTAGAGATTATTGTGGATCGTCTAAAACGTGAATTTAAAGTTGAGGTGAACGAAGGTGCTCCTCAAGTAAATTATAAAGAGGCTTTAACTAAATCTGTTACACATCGTGAGCGTTTGAAAAAACAATCGGGTGGATCAGGTTTGTTTGCTGACATGGAATTCGAATTAGGACCTGCGTCTGAAGAATTCTTAGAAAGCGATGACTTCAAAAATAACAAAACTCGTCTAGAGTTTACATGGGATATCAAAGGTGGATCTATTGACAAAGCATATGTTAATCCAATCCAAAAAGGATTTGATTCTATGATGGACAATGGTATCTTGGCTGGATATAATATTGACAGCATGAGTGTCCGTGTTTATGATGGGGGAATGCATGCCGTGGATTCTAAGCCAATTGCTTTTGAACTTTGTGCTAAAGAAGGATTCAAAACTGCTGCAAGAGGGTGTAAACCTGTATTGCTAGAGCCAATCATGGCTTTAGAAGTAGTTTCTCCTGAAGATTACATGGGATCTATCATCGGTGATTTAAATCGTCGTCGTGGTATCATGAAATCTCAAGAGCCTAAAGGTATTGGCGTTGTTATCAAAGCTGATGTGCCATTGTCTGAGATGTTCGGTTATATTACTGATCTACGTACTTTGACTTCAGGTCGTGCGTCGTCTAATATGATTTTCTCTCACTATGCTGCTGCTCCAAATGCTGTTGCAGAGAAAGTGATTGCAGCGTCAAAAGCTGATGCATAAGAAATAAATAATAATAATAAAAAAATCCCGTTCTTCGGAACGGGGTTTATCATTCAACATTCATAATAAATCAATTCATCGAGGCATGAATCAGAAAATTAGAATTAAACTTCGTTCTTACGATCATAATTTAGTAGATAAATCTACTGCGAAGATTGTAAAGACAGTACGTAACACCGGTGCAGTCGTGACTGGACCGATTCCGCTGCCCACGCATAGAAAAGTCTTCACTGTTTTGCGTTCTCCACACGTTAACAAAAAATCTCGTGAGCAGTTTCAACTTCGTACACACAAACGTCTTATAGAAATTTATAGTTCTACTGCTAAGACAGTGAGTGCGCTGGAAAAATTGGAATTACCTAGCGGGGTAGATATCCAAGTGAAATTAATGTAATTTGTTCATTTGTAGATTTTACTACAATTCTTAAAAAAAAGAATAAAGTGGAAGGTTTAATAGGAAAAAAAATAGGTATGACCAGCATTTTTACTGAAGCTGGTGATAATATAGCCTGTACTGTTGTTGAGGTTGGACCTTGTGTAGTAACACAAGTGAAAACAGATGAAACAGACGGCTACAATGCAATCCAACTAGGATTTGGAGAGCGTAAAGCAAAAAGTACAAGTAACCCAATGAAAGGGCACTTCGCTAAAGCTAATACGACTCCTAAACTAAAAGTAGTGGAATTTCGTGATAGTGCTGTAGAAAGTGCTGTTGGTGATTCTCTAACAGTAACAGATGTATTTGAAGAAGGCGACTTTGTTGAAGTAACTGGAACCTCAAAAGGTAAAGGTTTCCAAGGGGTTGTTAAACGTCACGGATTTGGTGGTGTTGGACAAGCTACCCATGGTCAACATAATCGTGGTCGTGCACCTGGATCTATTGGTGCAGCGTCTTATCCAGCAAAAGTATTTAAAGGAATGAAAATGGCTGGTCGTATGGGCGGTGATAGAATCACTACAAACGGTTTGCAAGTAATGAAAATTTTTGCTGAGAAAAATTTATTGCTAATAAAAGGAGCGATTCCTGGTCATAAGGGTTCTCTTGTAATTGTGAAGAAATAGTCATGAAATTAGAAGTATATAATATCAAAGGTGAAAACCTCGGTAGAGAGGTTGAATTGCCCGATAATGTTTTCGGGCTTGAGTTGAACGAAAAACATGACCATGTTGTCTACCTTGCTGTTAAGCAATATTTGGCTGCACAACGTCAAGGGACTCACAAGTCAAAGAATCGTTCTGAGATTAAAGGCTCAACTAGAAAAATTAAAAAACAAAAGGGAACTGGTACTGCTCGTGCAGGTAGTTTGAAAAATCCTTTGTTTCGTGGTGGTGGACGTGTATTCGGACCTACACCAAGAAATTACGGCATTCAGTTGAACAAAAAAGTAAAACAATTAGCTCGTAAATCGGCTCTTTCTTCAAAAGCGCAAGAAGGTGTGATTATCGTAGTAGAAGATTTTACTTTTGAAACAGCAAAAACAAAATCTTTTGTTAACTTGCTTAGCAACTTGAAATTCGGAGAAGGTAATTTGTCAGACACAAAAAGTTTGTTGGTAGTGGATGCTCCTGAAGCATTGGTTGCTCCAACTAAACCAAGTTTGCCAGCTAAACCAAGAGGAGCTAAGAAAAGAGCTGCTTTTGCTGAAGCAATGAAAACTTATTCTAGTAATTTGAAGCAATACAAAGAAGAACAAACAGCTTATGAAGCTTCTTTGGATGCACACATTGACAGCGTAGAAAAAGGATATGATAATATTGTATTGTCTAGCCGTAACCTACAAAAAGCAAGTGTTGCAGATGCTAAAACATTAAATGTTTATCAAATTTTGAATGCAAATTGCTTAGTGGTTTCCGAATCTGCTGTGAACCGTTTGGCTAACATGCTTTCATAAATTGATTTCTAGAAAAATTAAAATTGAGATAAAAGGCTATGAAAAATATCATAATTAGGCCAATTCTTACGGAAAAATCTAATGCGTTAGCGGAGAATTCACTTCTAAATCAATACACATTTGAAGTACTGAAGTCAGCAAACAAAATAGAGATTAGAAAAGCTGTTGAAGAGCAGTTTGGTGTAACAGTTGAGTCTGTAAACACTTCTATCCGTCCAGGAAAAGCAAAAGCACGTGTGGTAAAAGGTCGTCATACTAAAGGTCGTACTTCAGCAATTAAGAAAGCAATTGTAACTGTTGCTGAAGGTGAGTTCATTGAAGGTTTCTATGGTGCAGAAGATTTCGATGAAGTTGAACTTTTAGAAGATGAGCAAGAAGCAAATGCTTAAATATATTGGAGGTAACTCCTAGAGAAGAAAAATTATTTAATGACTATAGTCGCGGAACTGATAAATTCGTAAATAAACATGCCAGTTAAAAAGTTTAATCCGATTACTCCCGGTACTAGAACTCGTGTAGCAAATAGCTTTGCTGAGTTGACTACAGACAAGCCTGAAAAAGGTTTGTTGGGAAAGATGAAAAAGTCAGGAGGTAGAAACAACGAAGGTCATAGAACTGTACGTAACAGAGGTGGTGGACACAAACGTCGTTATCGTGTGATTGATTTCAAACGTAACAAAGATGTTGTTCCAGCTAATGTTAAAAGTATAGAGTATGATCCAAACCGTACAGCATTTATCGCTCTTTTGGTATATGCAGATGGTGAAAAACGTTATATTGTTGCTCCTAACAAATTGCAAGTAGGTGATGTTATTTTATCTGGAACAGGAATAGCTCCTGATTTGGGTAATTGCATGCCTCTAGGTGAAATGCCAGTAGGTACTAAAATCCACGCTATCGAAACTCGTCCTGGTAAAGGAGCTGTTTTGGTAAGAAGTGCTGGTGCAAGTGCTGAGTTGGCAGGTAAAGATGGTAAGTATGTATTAATCAAATTACCATCAAGTGAAACTCGTTTAGTTTTAGCTACTTGTAGAGCTACTGTAGGTGAAGTGTCTAACAAAGATCACGGTCTTGAAGTGCTTGGAAAAGCCGGTCGTAGTCGTTGGTTAGGTCGTCGCCCTAGAGTTCGTGGTGTAGCAATGAATCCTGTAGATCATCCAATGGGTGGTGGTGAAGGTAGAGCCTCTGGTGGACATCCTCGCTCTCGTACAGGTATCATGGCTAAAGGACAGAAAACTAGAACGCCTAAGAAGTACTCTAATAAGTTTATTGTTACAAGAAGAAAAAATAAGAAATAGATGGCACGCTCATTAAAAAAGGGGCCTTATATTTACCACAAGCTCTTGAAAAAGGTAGCTAAGGCCAAAGAATCTAGAAAGAAAACAGTAATTAAGACATGGTCTCGTTCTTCGATGATTATTCCGTTTATGGTAGGAGAAACGATTGCTGTTCATAATGGTAAAACTTTTGTTCCTGTATTTGTTACTGAGAATATGGTTGGGCACAAGCTCGGTGAGTTTTCTCCAACACGTACTTACAGAGGACATGGAGGAAATAAAAAGAAATAATTAATACAATAGCAAAGTTCAAATAAAAGTTATGGAACAAAGTCAAGAGTTTGTAACAGCTGTTGCGAAAATAAAAAGCTGCCAGATGTCTGCGCGCAAAATGCGCTTAGTTGCTGATATCATCCGTGGTGTAGAAGTAGAAAAAGCGCTAGGTATTTTAAAATTTACCAAAAAAGAAGCTGCTAGATGGTTGGATAAACTATTGACTTCTGCTATCGCCAATTGGGGGGTATTAACAGACGAAGAAGCAGATGATTATGAGTTGGTCGTTTCTGCTATTTGGGTAGATCAAGGAGCGCAATTAAAGCGTTTTCGCCCAGCACCTCATGGTCGTGCACATCGCATTCGTAAACACTTTTGCCATGTAACACTTCAAGTAACTAATACCAAAACAATGGAGATTAGAGAAGTGAATGAGGAAGTAGCATACGAAGAAGTTGAAGAAACCGAATAATAAAAGAAGTATAATACTAATTAAATATTATGGGACAAAAGACAAATCCTATAGGTAATCGTTTAGGAATCATCCGAGGATGGGACTCTAATTGGTTTGGTGGTAAATCCTTTGCTGACAATGTTGTTGGTGATGAAAAAATCCGTCGTTACCTAAAAGTACGTGTTGATAAAGGTGGTATCGCTCGTATTGTTATTGAACGTACCCTAAAACGTATCACTGTTACTATCCACACTTCTCGTCCAGGTATCATCATTGGTAAAGGTGGTCAAGAAGTAGATAGAATTCGCGAAGAGTTGAAACAGTTGACGGACACAGACGTTCAAATTAACATCGTAGAAATTCGTAAGCCTGAGTTAAATGCTCAAATCGTAGGAGAAACAATAGCGAAACAAGTGGAAGCTCGTATTAACTATCGTAAAGCTACTAAAATGGCTATCCAATCAACTATGCGTGCAGGCGCTGAAGGTGTCAAAGTACGCTTGTCTGGACGTTTGAACGGTGCTGAGATGGCTCGTTCAGAGGAGTATAAAGAAGGAAGAAGTCCTTTGCATACTTTTCGTGCAGATGTTGATTATGCTATCGTTGAAGCATTAACTGTTTATGGTAAAATCGGAATTAAAGTTTGGTTGTGTCGTGGAGAAATCTTCGAAAAAGTAGACTTATTCCCAACTCCAGCTAAGCGTGACCGTAAAGGAAATAATAGCCAAGGAGGTAGAGATAATAACCGTAGAAGAGGTAACAGCGGAAACACCGATCGTAGAAGAAGAAAATAAAAGCATCAAATATTTAAACTTTCTAAAAGTTTTTTATATTTTTGCACTCGCTTTGACTGTCTGCTTGTCAGATTTATAGAGGTCATTGTGACTAAAATTAATGGAAATTAACCAATTGTAGAGAGATGTTACAGCCGAAAAAAACAAAATACCGTAAGCAGCAAAAAGGTCGAAATAATGGCCTTGCGCATAGAGGTTCTAAGATTGCCTTTGGCTCTTTTGGTCTGAAAACCTTAGAAGGCGCTTGGATCACTAGTCGTCAAATAGAAGCTGCACGTATTGCTATGACTCGCTACATGAAACGTGAAGGTAAAGTGTGGATTCGCATTTTTCCAGACAAACCAGTTACCAAGAAGCCTGCAGAAGTACGTATGGGTAAAGGTAAAGGTGCTTTGTCTCACTATGTAGCAGTTATTAGACCCGGAAGAATTATGTTCGAATTAGATGGTGTGCCACAATCTGTAGCAGAGGAAGCACTTCGTTTAGCCGCTCAAAAACTTCCAATACCAACTAAATTCGTAGTTCGTAACGACTACGTCGAATAATAATGCTTAAACTAATATAGGAAATGGCTAAATTAGAGTTAAAAAGCTTAAGTATTCAGGAATTGAATGAAGAGTTGGAAACAACTCAAAAACATTATTACTCTTTAAAATTTAACAACGCAGTTTCTAGTTTAGAAAATACTGCCGAAATTAGATCCGTGAGACGTAATATTGCACGTATCAAGACTGAAGTCAAAGCAAAAGAACTAGTAGATTCTACTCAAAAGAGAGATAAGATACAGGCTAGAAGAAGGTTAGCAAAACAGATTAAAAAGTAATTTAAATAAATTCCGCAATGGAAGACAATAAAAGAAACTTACGCAAACAGCGTGTTGGGATAGTAACCAGCAACAAGATGGACAAGAGTGTTGCCGTCTCTGTTGAGCGTCGTGTAAAGCATCCAATTTACAGTAAGACTGTGAAAATGTCTAAGAAATTCATCGCTCATGATGAAGAGAATTCTTGTAATATGGGGGACACTGTACGCATTATGGAAACTCGCCCTTTGAGTAAAAACAAGCGCTGGAGATTAGTTGAAATTATAGAACGTGCGAAATAGATAATAAGTCATGATACAACAAGAAAGTAGACTAAAAGTAGCTGATAATACAGGTGCCAAAGAGGTTCTTTGTATTAAGGTTTTGGGCGGTTCTAAAAGACGATATGCTTCTGTAGGAGATATTATCGTTGTAACTGTCAAAGACGCTGCCCCTGGTGGTCTCAAAAAAGGTACTGTTTCAAAAGCAGTAATTGTTAGAACTAAAAAAGAAATCCGCAGAAAAGATGGATCATATATCCGTTTTGATGACAATGCAGTTGTATTGTTGTCTGCTAGTGAAGAACCTCGTGGTAGCCGTATATTCGGACCTGTAGCACGTGAACTTCGTGAGCGGGATTTTATGAGAATTGTTTCATTGGCACCTGAAGTATTATAAAAAGTCATGAAGAAATCAGATAAAAAAATCAAATGCCAAATCAGAAAAGGCGACAAAGTTGTTGTGCTTTCTGGTGATAGTAAGGGGGATACAGGAATTGTAGAAGTAGTTTTCTTGGAAAGCTACAGAGCAATAGTGAAAGGTGTTAACATGGTAAAACGTCATGTACGCCCTTCTGCTGAACAACCTGGTGGCATTGTCGAAAAAGAGGCTCCTATCCACATTTCCAACTTAATGTTGGTAGATGCTAACGGTGAGGCTAGCCGCATTAAAAGAACTAGAAATGAGAACGGCAAGTTAGTTCGTGTTTCTAAGAAAACTCAAGAGGTAATTTAGTAATGGACTATCAACCGACATTAAAGACTAAATACAGAGAAGAAATTATTTCCCAATTAATGGAGAAATTTAATTATAAATCTGTAATGCAAGTACCTAAGCTAACCAAAATTTGCCTTTCACAAGGTGTTGGTTTGGCGACTTCTGACAAGAAACTCGTTGATAATGCAGTTAACGAGATGACAATCATCGCTGGTCAGAAGGCTGTAAAGACTGTGGCAAGAACATCAATCTCTAACTTTAAACTTAGAGAAGATATGCCAATTGGTGCTAGAGTAACTCTACGCAACAATGAAATGTATGAATTTTTGTATAAATTGATTGCTATCGCACTGCCTCGTGTACGTGATTTTAGAGGAATTAATGAGAAAAGTTTTGACGGTAGAGGTAATTACTCTATGGGTATTACTGAACAGATCATTTTCCCTGAAATTGATTTAGACCAGATTCCTCGCATCACTGGTATGGATATTACTTTTGTAACAACTGCCAAGAAAGATGAGGAAGCGCTAGAATTATTGAAACTTTTAGGTTTACCTTTTAAAAACCAATAAACAAAATGGCTAGAAAAGCAGTAATAGCAAGAGAAAGAAAAAGAGAAAAATTGGTTGCTAAGTATGCAGATTTGCGTGCTGAACTAAAAGCTAATGGTGACTATGAGGGTTTGGATAAACTTCCAAAAAACTCATCTAAAGTTCGTTTACACAATCGTTGTCAACTAACTGGTCGTCCAAAAGGTTATATGCGTCAATTTGGGGTTTCTCGTGTAACATTCAGAGATATGGCTCTTAAAGGTCTTATACCTGGAATTACAAAAGCTAGTTGGTAAGCGTTTAAATTATCCAACAACAATATCAATAAATAGCATAGTCAAATAGGCTAAAGCTTTAAAAATTATTTTTTGAATCAGTAATTAAATCCTTCTCCAGGATAATAATTGCGATTAAAACAGAAAGTATGGCACTTACTGATCCTATTGCGGATTACTTAACACGTATCCGTAATGCACAGATGGCTGGACACCGTATGGTTACAATTCCTGCATCTAACTTGAAAAAAAGTATCACCGAGATCTTGTACACACAAGGTTACATTTTGAGGTATAAATTTGAGGAAACTGAAAATAAGCAGGGACAAATCTTGATCGCACTAAAGTACGATAGAGAGAGCAAGCGTCCTGTTATTCAAAAGTTGAAGAGAGTTTCTAGACCGGGATTAAGACACTATGTGAAAGCTAGTGAATTACCAAGTATTATCAATGGATTGGGAACGGCAGTTGTTTCTACTTCTAAAGGAGTACTAACTGAGAAAACGGCTAGAAAAGAAAATGTAGGTGGTGAAGTTCTATTCTATCTCTACTAGACAATAGAAGCGTTAGACAGAATTAATCAAGACCATAAATAATTAAAATATATTAAAATGTCAAGAATAGGAAAAGCTCCGATAAATTTGCCAGCTGGAGTAGAGTTTAAAATTGACAATAACTGGGTAACAATTAAAGGTCCTAAAGGTGAGTTGAAACAACACATCAACTCTGACGGAATTTCTTTAGAACTAGAAGGTAGCCAGATTGTTGTTAAAAGAGCAACTGAACAAAAACGCCACAAAGCAATGCACGGTTTATACCGTCAGCTTGTCTTCAATATGATTGAAGGGGTTTCTAATGGTTTCAAAATTGAATTAGAGTTACATGGTATTGGTTACCGTGCAAAGAACTCAGGACAGTTGTTAGAAATGGCTCTAGGTTATTCTCACCCTGTTATGTTTTACGTACCAGAAGAAGTAAAAGTAGAGACACTATCTGAAAAAGGTAAAGCTCCTACTATTATTTTGACGAGCATCGACAAACAGTTAGTGGGACAAGTAGCGGCTAAGATCCGTGGATTCCGTAAAACTGAACCTTATAAAGGTAAAGGTGTTCGCTTTAAAGGTGAGGAAGTTCGTAGAAAAGCTGGTAAAACAGCAGCTAAATAAATAGTTAGATAATATTCTCTTAAATATATAAGAATCATGAGTTCTAAGACACTAAGTAGTCGTAAAAGAGTTCACAGACGAATTAGAAAAAAAATCTCTGGAACTGCAACTAGACCTAGATTATCGGTTTACAGAAGCAATAAAAGCATCTATGCTCAACTAATTAATGACGAAACAGCTACAACTCTTGTTGCTGCTTGTTTGAAAGAAGTTGAAGTTAGTGGATCAAAAATAGATCAAGCGAGAGCGGTTGGTCGTGCATTGGCTACCAAAGCTATGGAAGCAGGAATTACAACTGTAGTTTTTGATAGAAGTGGTTATATTTATCATGGCAGAGTGAAGGCTTTGGCTGAAGGTGCCCGTGGAGAGCGAAAAGAAGATGGAACCAACGAATTGTTACAATTCTAAATCTGAAAAAAATGGCTAAGAAAAAAAGTAATAGAGTAAAGTCTGAATCAGACATGAAAGAAAAGTTAGTAGCACTTAATCGTGTTGCTAAAGTTACTAAAGGTGGACGTACGTTTAGCTTTGCTGCTATTGTAGTAGTAGGAGATGGTAAAGGAACTGTAGGTCATGGACTTGGTAAAGCTCGTGAAGTAGCTAGTGCAATTACTAAAGCTGCTGATGATGCAAAGAAAAGTGTCATTCGTGTACCTGTATATAAAGGTACTATTCCTCATGCTCAGCATGGGAAATATGGTGCGGGTAAAGTTTTGATTAAACCTGCAGCTGATGGTACTGGGGTAATTGCTGGTGGTGCGATGCGTGCCGTATTAGAAATGGCTGGTGTACACAACGTATTGGCTAAATCTTTGGGTAGCTCTAATCCTCATAATGTAATTAAAGCAACTATCGATGCGTTGAGCAGATTACGTTCTCCAATTGATATTGCTAAAACTAGAGGAATTTCTTTACAGAAAGTTTTTGAAGGTTAATCGTTAAATACAACTTAAAATGGCTAAAATTAAAGTTACTCAGGTAAAAAGCGTCATCGATCGCCCAAAAAGGCAAAAAGCAACAATGCATGCATTGGGTTTACGCAAAATGAACCGAACTGTAGAGCATGAAGGTACGCCGCAGATATTGGGTATGATTGATAGAGTTAAACATTTAGTAAGAATAGAGGAAGCTTAATTTCCCCTCTTTTGAATAGTGTTATTCATAATTATAATTATTGATAAATTGGTATCAGTAAAATAATTTCAAATAAGATGAAACTTAATAATTTAAAACCTGCTAAAGGTTCCGTTAAAAATAGAAAACGTATCGCTCGTGGTGTAGGTGCTGGTTCAGGACGTACTGCCACTCGTGGACATAAAGGTGCTAAATCTCGTTCAGGATTCTCTAATATGAGATTTTTTGAAGGTGGACAGATGCCACTACAGAAAATAGCTCCTAAGCGTGGGTTTAAAAATTCACATCGTCGTTACCAATCGACTAGACCAGCTGAGTTTACTCCAATAAATTTAAATCAATTGGAATACTTTGCTGAGAAGCATAGCTTAACAGAAATTACACCTTCTATGTTAGTAGAGTTGGGGATCATTTCTGGAACAGCTTACTGTAAAGTATTGGCTGCTGGTGAATTGAAAACTGCTTTAGAGGTTACGGCTAACCGTTTTTCTGCTACTGCTAAAAAAGCAATTTTGGATGCTGGTGGAAAAGCCTTTATACAATTTAAACTAAACACACTTCAGGGTATTGCTGATGCAAATGGTGTAGATAAAATTGATCTAGCACTTATTCGCAAGTATTTTAGTTATGTAGGAGAAGACGACATGGTGCACGTTGTTGCAGATGGTACGATCTCAAACAAACTTACTTTAGAAGTAAATAAAATTTCTGAAGAAGCTAAAGCTCAAGTTGAAGCCTTAGGTGGATCTGTAGCTTTAGTATAGGTATCAAAAAGAATTGGAAGAAATATTCTTTCAATTCTTTTTGCGCTCTTCATCTAATAATATCTTAAGATAATGAATGGTTTAATCAAAAAATTACAAGACATCTGGTCTGTAGAAGAATTGCGTAATCGCATTATTCTTACTGTTGGGTTTCTTGCAGTTTATCGCTTTGGAAGTTTTGTTATATTGCCTGGTATCAATGCAGAAGCACTAGCTGCTGCTGTTGGTTCCAATTCTGGTGGTTTGATAGGACTGTTAGATACTTTTACAGGAGGTTCTTTCTTTAAAGCGGCAGTGTTTGCACTGGGTATTATGCCCTATATATCTGCCTCTATTATTATACAACTGTTAGGATTTGCTGTGCCTTATTTTCAAAAACTTCAGAAAGATGGAGAAAATGGACAAAGAAAGTTGAACCAAATTACTAGAGTTATTACAATTGCAATTACAATAGTCCAAGGTTCTGCTTATTTAACTTATTTGAACTCACAACAAGGGGTTATTATGCCTCAGATCCCACCTACTGTATTCTGGTTGGCTAATATTATTATCCTTACTGCTGGTACAGTCTTCTGTATGTGGTTAGGGGAGCGTATTACAGACAAAGGAATTGGTAATGGTATTTCACTGTTAATTACAGCAGGTATTATTGCTGCTTTACCAGGTGCTTTTGTTAGTGAATTTAACTTGAAGTTAGGAACAGGACAACTAGTTATTTTTATTCTAGAAATGGCTTTATTTGTTGGTGTAGTAATGGCAAGTGTTGCTTTAGTTCAAGCAGTTCGAAAAATAAAAATCCAATTTGCTAAGCATATGATTGGACGTAATAATCTTACCGAGTTAGGAACAGAAAGAGATTATTTGCCAATTAAATTAAATGCAGCAGGTGTAATGCCAATTATCTTTGCACAAGCATTAATGTTTGTACCAGGAGCAATTGCTGGAGCATTAGGAAGTGATAGTGGATTTTGGGTGATATTAGCCGATTTTAAATCTGTGCCATATAATGTAGTGTTCTTTTTACTAGTTGTTATTTTTACTTATGTATATACAGCTTTAATTGTGAATCCACAACAATATGCAGATCACTTGAAACGTCAAAATGCGTTTATTCCTGGTGTTAAGCAAGGAAACGATACTGCAGAATATATTGATGAGGTAACTACATTAGTAACACTGCCTGGCTCGATCGCTTTGGGTTTGATCTCAATTATCCCTGGTATTGCTGCCGCTACAATTACAACCAATGTTGGTTTTGCAATCTTCTTCGGAGGTACTTCATTACTGATTCTTGTGGCAGTTGTTTTAGATACATTACAGCAAATTGATGGACATTTATCCATGCATGGATATGATGTTAGAAAAGTTAAAGGAAGAACTAGAACTACTGAAACGGAAGATTCAGTACTCTAAAAATAGGAAGTATAAAATCAAAGGGCCTAATTTACTTGTAAGTTATTATCAAATAGGCATTTAAAAATTAGGTTATTTAAATTAATATTTAGATATTCGCAGTCCGAAAAGAAAATCTATGGCTAAGCAAGAATTAATCCGCCAGGATGGAATTATTACCGAAGCATTGTCAAATGCTATGTTCAGAGTTCAACTAGAAAATGAACATATCATTATTGCTACAATCTCTGGAAAAATGAGAATGAATTATATTCGTATTTTACCAGGTGATAAAGTAGCTGTTGAAATGTCTCCATATGATTTAACCAGAGGGCGCATAATTTATCGTTATAAATAAAATTAACCAGAATCATGAAAGTAAGACCATCTGTTAAGAAGCGTTCTGTCGATTGTAAAATCGTACGCCGAAACGGTAAAGTTTACATTATAAATAAAAAAAATCCTAAGTTCAAGCAACGTCAAGGATAATTAATAGAAGCATAAATTTTAATAGTTAGATATGGCTCGTATTGCAGGGGTAGACTTACCCAAGAACAAGAGAGGTGTAATTGGCCTAACATACATCTATGGTATCGGCCTTACTTCATCGAAGAAAATATTAAGTGAAGCTGAGATCGATGAGAGTGTCAAAGTAAGAGAATGGAGTGATAAGGATATCAAAAGTATTCGTCAAATTCTTGCTGATTCTCATACCGTAGAGGGACAATTACGTACTGAAATTCAATTGAATATCAAGCGCCTAATGGATATCGCTTGTTATAGAGGATTACGCCACAGAAAAGGTTTACCTTTGCGTGGACAACGTACACAGACTAATGCTCGTACTCGTAAGGGGAAACGTAAGACTGTTGCGAATAAAAAGAAAGCAGGTAAATAATAAATAAAATCTAATCGACTAGATTATATAATATAGTTATGGCAAAGTCTAAAAAAATAAAAAAGAAGAACGTAAAAGTTGAAGCGCTAGGTCAGGCTCACATACGTGCATCATTCAACAATATTATTGTCACTTTGACAAATAATGCGGGTCAAACAATCTCTTGGGGTTCTGCTGGTAAAGCAAACTTTAGAGGTTCTAAGAAAAACACGCCTTATGCTGCTCAAATTGCTGCTACTGATGCAGCTAAAGAAGCATATGATTGTGGTCTAAGAAGTGTTACTGTATATGTGAAAGGACCAGGTTCTGGACGTGAAGCTGCAATCCGTGCGATTGATGCTGCTGGAATTAAAGTTTTGACTATCTTAGATGTGACGCCAATGCCACACAATGGCTGTCGTCCTCCTAAGAAACGTAGAGTATAAAAAATTAAAATCGGTTGTAAATGCCCTTCTATTGATGGGATTGGTAGTTGCAACACAAAGTTATTAAGAAATGGCAAGGTATACAGGACCTAGATCAAAGAAAGCAAGAGCTCTTGGTGAAGCTATCTTTGGATACGATAAAGTTTTTGAAAAGAAAAAATACGGCCCAGGACAACATGGTCCTTCTAAGCGTCGCAAACAAAAATCGGATTATGCAATCCAATTGACGGAAAAGCAAAAAGCTAAATATACTTACGGTGTATTAGAGCGTCAATTCCGTAAAATGTTTGAAAAAGCAAGCAGACAAGATGGTAAAACAGGTGAAAACTTGTTCAAATTATTGGAAGCTCGTTTAGATAATACTGTTTTTCGTTTAGGAATTGCTCCTACGCGTAGAGCTGCTCGCCAATTAGTTTCACACAAGCACATTGCTGTGAATGGTGTTGTAACAAATATTGCTTCTTGTATCTTACGTCCTGGTGATGTTGTACAGGTTCGCGGTAAATCTCAAGGAATGGAATCTATTACGGATTCAATCAGTGCAAATTCTCAAAATGTTCGCAAATTCCCTTGGTTGGAGTGGAGTGGAGACAAAATGGAAGGCGTTTATATTCAAGCACCTAACAGAGAAGAGATCCCAGAGAAAATCAACGAGCAATTAATCGTAGAACTTTACTCGAAATAATCCTTTTTTAAGGAAAGTACTTTTGCTATTTTTAGGACTTCATAATGAAGTCCTAAAAATCGTTTAAGGCAACTGTCAATTTAATTAGAAATTCTCCACCATCAGATACTAATAATCTTATGAGTTTATTAAACTTCCAAAAACCAGACAAAATCCTTCTTAAAAAAGCAGATGATTTTGATGGTCAATTTGAATTTAAACCTCTAGAGCCTGGCTTTGGTCAAACTATTGGTAATTCTTTACGTCGTGTATTGTTATCTTCTTTAGAAGGTTATGCAATTTCTGCGGTTCGTATTCGTGGTGTCGATCATGAATTTTCTTCTATCAAAGGTGTAGTGGAAGATGTTGTAGATATCATTTTGAACCTAAAACAAGTACGTTTAAAGCACTTGTTGGAAGGCGAAGGTGAAGATGTTGAGAAAATTTATGCTACTATCAGTGGTAAAGATACTTTTACTGCGGGTGATTTGGGTGAGGCAACAAATGTTTTTGATGTAACAAACCCTGATTTAGTAATCTGTCACTTAGAGACTTCTATTACGTTGGAAGTTGAATTAACGGTTACTAAAGGTAGAGGATATGTTTCTGCAGAAGAAAACTTGCCTAAAGATGCTCCAATTGGATACATTCCAATTGATGCGATCTATACGCCAATCAAAAATGTAAAATATGCAGTTTCTAGTAGTCGTGTAGGTCAACACACTGATTATGAGAAATTAACTATAGATTTAAAAACAGATGGTACTATTCATCCTGAATATGCGATCAAAGAAGCTTCTAAAATCTTGATTCAACATTTAATGTTAATCTCTGATGAGAACATTACATTTGATGATGATTCTAGAAAAGAAGACAATATTGTGGATGAGCACATCTTGCACATGCGTAAATTGTTGAAAACTTCTTTGGAAGACTTAGATCTTTCTGTTCGTGCCTACAACTGTTTGAAAGCAGCTAAGATTAATTCTTTGGCTGATCTAGTACAGTTTGAAACACATGAATTGTTGAAATTCCGTAACTTTGGTAAAAAATCCTTGGTTGAAATCGAAGAGCTTTTAGTTGAAAAAAGCCTTTCTTTCGGAATGGACTTGTCTAAATATAAATTAGACGAAGAATAAGAAATTAATTAGCGTACACTATCTATTGTACCTATTCTATTATAACTATTGCAGTAACGGAAACGTCTATTTAGACTTGGAGTATGTGCTGTGACGTAAATAAGTATTAATCATGAGACACGGTAAAAAGTTTAACCACCTTAGTAGAAAAAAAGGACATCGTAAAGCATTGTTGAGAAACATGTCGATTTCTTTGATCGCTCACAAACGTATTAGAACAACGGTTGCTAAAGCTAAAGCTTTGCGTAAATACATAGAGCCTTTGTTAACTAGAGCAAGAAAAGCTGCTAGTGAAGAAAAAATTAAAGATGCTACACATCACAGACGTGTCATCTTTAGCCACTTACAAAACAAAGAAGCTGTAAAAACATTGTTTGGTGAAATCGCAATGAAAATTGCTGATCGTCCAGGTGGTTATGTTCGTATCTTGCGTACAGGTTTCCGTCAAAATGATGCTGCGGATATGTGTATCATTGAGTTGGTTGATTTCAACACGGATGCTTTAGAAACTCAAACAGTTAAGAAAAAACGTACTCGCCGTGGTAGAAAGAAGAAATCTTCTGATACGACTACAGCAACTACTGAAGAAGCAGTTGTTGAAAAAACGGAAGATACAGTAGCTGATACTGAGAATACAAGTAAAGAGGAAGAATAGTTTTTCTTCTTTATGATAATAAAAGTCATCTCGGAATATTTCGAGATGACTTTTTATTTTTATACCAAAGCCGGAACGCTTATAAGTTCGTCCAATGAGAGCCCTGTTTAAATATATCAACGCTGTCTTAGAGCAGATACTAGGAAAGGAACTAGATGCTAAGATTAAGCACTATTTTTTGACAGGTGCCTATAAGTCTATTGCAATGCAGGGGTCTATTGCTTTGCTGACCTTTTTTACAGCCTTATTTATTGCTAGGGTGACAGGAGATACGGGCTTCGGAATTTACACAACTGTTTTTACCTGGATCTCTATTATTAGTGTGGGGGCTACATTGGGTTTAGATGATTTAGTCTTAAAACAATTACCGATTTATAAGGAGAAGAAGAGTGCTTCTAAAATAAGAGGTATTCTTTCTTGGTCCAATTGGATAGGCTTGAGTTTCGGAGGGCTTTGCACCCTTGTGTTACTCTTATTGGCTAACTTTTCGGAGATTGAAACGCTCAACCGATATGCAGACTATTTCTTTTGGGCAGCATGGGTGATTCCATTATTTGTTTTAATGCACATCAATCAAGCTGCGCTGAGAGGCTTGCATTTATTTGGTTGGGGACAGTTTGCAGAAAAATTTGTACAACCTTTTTCTTTTTTTATTGCCCTACTGCTTTTTTATGGGGGACAGAACTATGTATTAACAGACGAAGACGCAATCCTTGCAAGAACGATTTCCTTTCTAATAACGGCAATTGTTGCCCTGTTTTTGTTGTTCAAATTTACGGAGAACTATAAAAATGAGAAAGCTAGTTATGAAATTAAGTACTGGTGGGGGAGTTGTCGATACTTTGCGATTACTTCTTTGCTTTATATTATCAACACTCGAATAGATATTATATTCTTAAGTTTGTATCAAGTTCCAGAAGCTGAAATTGGTTATTATAATGCTGCTCTGAAATTGTCTGACATGGCCTTAATTCCTTTTGCCGTATTATATACCGTTACTGCACCTATGTTTTCTACCTTATATGCAAAAAATAAATTGGAAGAATTACAAACGTTTTTTACAAAAACAACTCGGTTGGCTTGCCTAATCATTTCTATAATTTTGTTGTTTTTAGTTTTTGGAGGAGAGTGGTTTTTAGGACTCTTTGGAGAAAATTTTAAAGCAGGATATTCTATTTTACTCATTTTATGTGTCACTAAATTTGTCCATGTTTTTGTCGGCCCGGTCAATTATTTACTGATGATGGTTAATTTAGAAAAGGAAGCCACTTGGGTTTTGTTGGCAAGTGTTTTGTTAACAATGGGCTTGCATACTATTTGGATACCTCTTTATGGAATTGAAGGCGCAGGCTATGCTACCTTGGTTGGCCTCTTGTTATTTGAGTTTTTAGTAAGTTGGCTTGCTTATAAAAAAGCAGGAATTGTACCAACAGCATTAGGGCGCTTTTTTTTTAGAAAGGATAAATCTTCAAAATAATTCTATTACCTTTGTCTTTTAATAGAAAAGGAACGTTAAACTATAAGCATTAAGAAATATAATCATGGATTTAGGAATTGCATTAGTACTACTCATATTTGGTTTTGTCATCTTAATTAAAGGAGCTGACTTTTTAGTAGATGGTGCATCCGCAGTTGCCAAAAAGTTCAATATATCGGATATGATTATTGGCTTAACAATTGTCTCTTTTGGTACGTCTGCACCAGAGTTAGTCGTCAATATTGGTGCTGCCTTGGAAGGCAAAAGCGCCATGATTATAGGAAACGTCTTAGGCTCTAATATTTTTAATACTTGCCTGATTATAGGCGTTGCAGGCTTAATTTATCCTTTGGCGGTACAAAGGGCTACCGTTCGCAAAGAACTACCCTTCTCTATTTTCATTATCGTATTAATGTTTTTTCTAGCAAACGATGCCTTGATTCTTGGAGGAACAAATACCGTTTCCCACATTGATGGTATCATCTTGCTCTTATTTTTTGTTGCCTTTTTATACTATGTCTACAGTAGTTCTAAAAATGTAGAAAATTCCGACAATATAGAGATTATAGAGGAAATGCCTTTACCTAAAAGCTTATTGTTGATTGTTCTGGGAATGCTAGGCTTGGTTTTTGGAGGAAATTTAGTACTAGAAAAATCGTTGATTTTTGCAGACTACTTTGGAATGTCAGAGCGAGTGATTGGCTTAACTGTTATTGCTATAGGTACTTCTTTGCCAGAACTAGCGACTTCAGTAGTCGCTGCGATGAAGAAAAATAGTGATATTGCAATGGGAAATGTCATTGGATCTAATATTTTTAACATCCTACTCGTTTTAGGATTTAGTGCATCGGTTTCGCCTTCTCTTATTGAATATGATGCTGCGGCCAATTTCGATATTGGTTTCTTATTAGCTGCTACGATATTGGTAACAACGTTCTTATTTGTAGGAACAAAGGGAAAACCAACTTCAGGAGGCTCTTTTACTTACATGATTGACCGTTGGCAATCAGGCGTTTTGTTAGTTGCTGTGATTGGCTATATTGTTTATTTGTTAATCAACCAATAAGGGGCTTCTAAAAAGAGGAAAAAGGGATCGCTTGGCTCGGAGAATGCATGTGACTTAGGTTATATTGAACGCTCATACCCAAGCCGTACACTCCATAAGGGCGTACACTGATTTTATCCCAATGCTGATCGAGTCGTTTCCCATTAATTGCATGTACTCCAAATTCAATAAAGTCATAGAGTAATAGAAAACCACCTTGAACAATAAGCGCATTGCCATAACCTGCCAAACGGTTTTTTAATTGTATGTCATTGCTGTTGTTCTGACTCATTTCTCGTAACAAAAAACCTGCGGTGATATAAGTGACGTCTAAGACGCCGTTGACTAAATAGACTGTTTTGACTTTTTGTACTTCTTTGACCGATTGCTCAAAACTTAAACCCGTGCGTTTTGCTTTGATCGCACCAACCAAACCAGGAATTGCTAGACCAAGATTGACGGCATTAAAATAAAGATTCATCTCAAAAAAATGCTGTGTTGCTCCTTTTGTTGTAAGTACTCCAACCGTACCTGCAATTAGATTGGCTCCAGTCCAACTTGAAAAGGCAATCATACCATTTAAGCTATGTTTACAGCGTGTCTGATTGATTTCATCTAAAGACGTTTGCGCCTCATTCGTACAGATTGTTACAAAAATAAATAGGAATACAAATAGCTTTTTCATAATAACAGTGTTTTAAAACCATGAGGAACTATTAAAAATAACAGAATGACTTAAATTAAGTTGACCTATTCCCTAAAATAAAGCGTTTCGTGGAACTAATAAGCGTCTAGATGTTTTATAGGAGTATTCAGATACATTTCAAATTCCAAAACACCTAACTCTAGGTCAGTAATATGATTTCTAAAATTCCTATTTAAATGCTACAATAGACCCTATCGTATCATTCCGTCATTCAATAATAAAACGATTGAATCGGCATTCTGTATAAAAAATTGACAGCAAATCATTATCAACATTACTCCGTTGAAAAATCGTATTAGTTTGATTATCAGCAAGATGAGTTTTTAGTTGTCAAAGTGTTAAAAAGCTGATAATCAAACTAATGCAAGATGCTTTTTTATGTTTTTTATAAAAAAACTAAAAAACCAACGGAGTATTATATCAAGTAGATTCGACGCAATTCTTTGAGCAGCAAAACAACCCACGGATTTTATTTTTCACCTTAGTTCGATACTTTTCAAGGAAAGCAGCAATATGCTTTTTTCTTATTTAGACAGCTATACTTCGTTGAGAACAGGAAGTAGCAGCGCAGCTAAATCAACGGACTACTAAAAAAATAGAGGAAGTATTCACACATCATTAGCTCGGTAATCCATCTAATACAATAGTGCGTTTTTGATTTTTGCTTAAAAATCAAAAAATTACCGAACTATTAATACATTATACCTTAGTTTAAACTTTAATGAACTATTTTAGAGGCGAGGTATAATTACAACTATAATAATATATGGCAAACGAATGGAATTTAGGCGAAAAGAAACGCGCCTTAGTAAAAGATATAGAAACAGCAGTACTTGTAAGTGTGGTATCACAGGAGCAATCTATGGAACAAGCTGTAGAATATTTAGATGAATTGGAATTCTTAGCGTCAACAGCAGGAGCTCAAGTGAAGCAACGATTCATGCAAAAATTAAGACATCCCGATAACCGTACATTTGTAGGGAAAGGGAAAGCAGAAGAAATTAACCAATATGTACAAGAACACGATATTGACATTATCATTTTTGATGACGATCTAACGGCAAAACAAGTTGGTATTTTAGAAGAAAAAACAGAGCGTAAAATATTGGATCGAAGTACGTTGATTCTAGATATTTTTGCTGCTCGTGCCCAAACCGCTCAGGCGAAAGTACAAGTAGAACTTGCTCAGATGCAATACTTGCTACCGAGACTTCGTGGTATGTGGGATCATTTGGAGCGGCAGAAAGGTGGAATTGGAATGCGTGGGCCTGGTGAGAAAGAGATTGAAACGGATAGACGTATTGTGCGAGACAAAGTGGCGCTATTGAAAAAACGCCTTGATAAAATTGATCTACAAGCAAGAACACAACGTAAGAATCGTGGCGACATGGTTCGAGTTTCTTTAGTAGGATATACCAATGTTGGTAAATCGACGCTAATGAATGCTTTGGGTAAATCGGAGGTCTTGGTAGAAAATAAACTATTTGCTACCTTGGATACAACCGTTCGGAAAGTAGTCGTCGATCGAATGCCTTTTTTATTATCAGATACGGTAGGCTTTATTCGAAAATTGCCCCATCATTTGGTCGAAAGCTTTAAATCAACCTTGGATGAAGTCCGTGAAAGTGATTTATTAATACAAGTAGTTGATGTTTCTCATCCTCAATATTTGGAGCACATCCAAGTTGTTAACAAAACCTTGAAAGGTTTGGGCGCTAATGAAATCCCTATGTTGTATGTTTTTAATAAGATGGACTTGTTCAAGAAAAATAACTTGGATGAATTCTTATTGGAAGAAGAGCGTGAGGATCTTTGTGCAGAGCTTGAAGCACATTGGAACTTAGAAACAAAAGGAAACGCTTGTTTTATTTCTGCAACAGAAAATGAGGGCTTAGATGATCTTCGAATTCGATTGAAGACGCTAATCGATGCGCTTTATGTTAAACGATATCCTTACAAAACTAGATTTTGGTAACGCATAAATTTATACGCCAATGCGCTCATTACTCCTCGTTCTATTCTGTGCTTCGTGTGCTTGTTTGCAAGCTCAAGTACTTCCCAAAGGGATGTACTTAGAAGGAAGCTTACATTTCGGCAAAGCATTTAAACATCGGTCTACTATTACGATAGACCTTCCCGATTTTAGTTACGGAGGCGAGTTGAACTTTGAGGTAAAGACATATGGCAAAAAACATTGGCATCAGCGTTGCGGCTTTCCTCGTTGGGGAGTCGCAGTCGCTTACCAGTATTCTGGAAATGCCAAAGAAATGGGGCATTGTATCGCAATATTACCCAATATTACGATTGATTTTTTTAAACGGAAGAACATTCGAATCTTTGGACGATTAGGGGTGGGCCTCGGTTTGATTACAAAACCTTATGATCGTAAGAACAATCCTCTGAATAATATGGTGGGCTCTTATTTGAATAACAATACGTCGCTACGGTTGGGACTGGCTTTACGGGCACATAAGAATTTAGAAATTCGCCCATCGGCTACATTCAATCATTATTCTAATGCAGCGTCTACCTTGCCGAATCTAGGCATTAACATTCCGACCTTCCAATTAAGCTTTTGCTATATGATGCACCCTGTCGAGGAAGAAGATTATATTCGACTGGAACGATCAGAGCGTCCCAAAAGAAATAAGCGCATTCAATTTTCAGCACTATTTACAATGGGGTTTACCGAAATATCAACGACCAGTGGAACTAAATATCCTATTTGGAACAGCGCTATAGATGCAGGTTTATTTCTTACTAGAAACAATCGTATAAAAGCAGGGATTGAATACGACTATATTGGATCTTCTTATGCTTTTACAAAACATAATGGAGGCTACAAAAGCAGCGATTTGCATTGGCAAGCAAGCCGAATATCTCTCTTTGTAGCAGACGAAATTATGATTGGACGCTTTGCCATTTTAGCACAAGTTGGATTTTATATGACTCAAAATATAGGGCAACCTTGGTTTATGTCGGTTCGTTTATCTGGGCGGTATTACTTTGCAGATCCTTACCTAAAACCTGCGGCTCCATTTGTGACCCTTACCATGAAATCGCATCGAATTATAGCAGAATACTTTTCTATGGGTTTTGGTATTGCTTTTTAACATTTAAGCAATACTTTGATTCTTAATTATTTGAGTTTGATGAACATGGTTTGGCAAAAATAGTCGAATAATTTGGCAAGAATTCGACTTGGTTTTTAATAAAAAAAAAAGATATTGTTATTTTTTAAAGGGATTTACCTTGACTTTTGAATCAAAAATTCAGATGTGTCTATATTTTGTAGTTGATTATACTTACTTAATAACTACCATTTATAATCCATCAGATCAACTTTCGACAGGTATTTAAATTGTCGATGTGCTCATCTGGTTTCGAATTATAACTTCAAGAATAAAAAAAGAAATCAATCTTAATTAATAACTTAAATTTTAAATGATGATAAAGTATTTATTACTATTAACTGCTGTATTATTTGCTTTTAATACAGACCTAATTGCACAGGAAGAGGAAGACAAGATTTGGACTGTGGGTGGTGCTGTAGGGCTCGACTTCGCTCAAATGCTTTTTATAAATCCTAAGTTTGGAGCAGGAGAAGACAAAATAGGAGTTGGTGGAAACATAAGCTTCTTTGCTAAATATAAAAAAGAGCGTGTAAGTTGGGACAATTTTGCAGGTTTAACGTTTGGGGTACAACGTCTAGGTTCTTTCAACAGAGAAATTCCATTTCAAAAGTCAGTAGATGAGTTGCGTATTGCGTCTAACTTTTCTTATGCAATTACCGATGAAAGTCCATTTGGATATTCTATGGACTTTTTGTTTTTAAGTCAAGTAACACCTACTTATGACGGAAACCTTCTTTCGCCTCCTAAAGGATCTAACTTACTACCAATCGCTAAGTTCTTAGCACCTGCAACGATTACCGTTTCTCCAGGTATTGCTTACAAGAAAAAAACTAAGTTTGGTACATTCAACGCAATGTTGTCACCAGCTTCTTTGAAAATGATCATCGTGGGAGATGAAAACATCGCTAGACAAGGTTTACATGGTAATCCTTACAGTTCGGATAGCTTAGGTGTTACAGAAGAACAATTTAGAGATGACTGGAGAACTGCTCCAGATGGTGCTTTGGCAAATGGAACTGGATATTATGCACATAACTATATCCAATTTGGAGCCAACCTAAAAGCTGGATATGCACACAAGTTCTTTAAGTACACAGAAGATGACAAAACTAAGCATAGATTGGTTTTCTCTACTAGCTTGAACTTATATTCTAATTACTTGAGATTACCTCAGCATATTGATGTAGAGTGGATCACAAATACAGACATCTTCCTATTTAAAGGTTTGTCTATCTCATTAATGACCAACTTGTTTTGGGATTATGATGTATTTGTACAAGTAGATGCTGATAATGATGTGACGACTAGTGCTCCAGGTACTTTTAATGGATACGAAGCAAAGGAACGTAGAGTTTCTTTTTTCCAATCTTTATTGGTCAAATATAACTTCTTGTTCTAATTATAAG
>CACVAQ010000228.1 GCA_902727865.1 uncultured Aureispira sp.
GTTTTTCTATGAAAAACATAAAAAAGCATCTTGCATTAGTTTGATTATCAGCTTTTTAATACTTTAGTAATTGAAAAGTCATCTTGCTGATAATCAAACTAATACGATTTTTCAACGGAGTAATGTTATGTAAAATTACGTAAATAAAATAACCAAAGACAATTCACTATAGTGAAGCAAACAACAAAACTGTAAGTTGGGTACAGTGTAACGAATCACGAACGCCTACCTGCCCTGAAGAATCAATTAAAAGTCTCCGAATCCTTCTTGTTAATATCAAACAAAGCTAGGAAGGAAAAGGAATGGCAGAAATAGATTCTGAACGACAAGGGCTACCAATTAGTAGTACTTATAAATATACAGTGTTTTTTCTAAACTTTTGTTATTATCAGCCGATAAACTTTGTTCTACGACATTCGCTGTATCATCGTATACATAGGTTCTGACAGATAAAACCCTTTCTCCCATCTTTTGTTCTACGCGTACTACGTTTTCATTGTCATCATAATAAGAAATGGTTCTATGATGAATTTTTCCATTTTTAGTATAGCGATTCGTTTGTTTCTTTATAAGGCTTGAATCCTCCTTATAACTATACACAATTTCCTCTAATAAAAGCGTATTCCTCGTGCGTTTGATTGTTTTTACCAAGTCATTCTCAAAGGTGATTTCTCTTTTGTCCACTTCTTTTTTGTTGACTAATTTAAGGTCTAGAACTAGCCGACCTTCGTCATAAGTCAAGATATGTTCTTCCTTAGAAGGACGGTATTTATTTTTAGAAGGTTTTTCTTTCGTTCCAAGCTGTCTTATTTTTTTCTTTACAATGGTTTTATTTTCTTTTAGCTTGCCCTCCTTATCATAGGTAAGCGTTTGACGAAAATGCTTTTTGTAATACTTGCCGTAAGCACGGACTAATTTGCCCGCCTTATTGTATTTGTACCGATAGTCCCGTCGTTTGCGTTCACGGTTAACAACCTTTCCTCTTGCATTAATCGTCGACCATTTAACATAGGTGGTCCATCGAGTTTTTAAGTCATTTTTGTAGGTATAGTTACTACAAGAAAGGGACGTATTTCCTGTATAAACATAGCTACACAATTCGATTAAATGTTGTTCCGTATCGTAGGTTAAGGTATCTTCTTTTGCCAACTCACCAAATTTGTCAAACAATTGACGCAAAATATATTTGCTATCCTTTTCCTTTGCTTGATAATCTAAATATTTCGTAATTAATTTTTGCCTAACAGGCTCCTTGCCTTTTACGTAGTCAATAATTTCCTCTTTTAAGCTTTTTGTATTGGTATCAAAAAAAGCTTTCTCTTCTTTTATTAAGAGGCCTTTTTCTCGAGTGTTATAATAGTAATTTTGTTTTTGGATTAGACAACCACTCGTGTCATATTGCATGGTTTTCCGAAATAGAGGTATGCTGTCTTTCCCTACAATATTATAAGACAGGATGACCTTTTCTTTAATTTGAGTTTGCCCCAAAGAAATGGTATATGATAGGAGAAAAATGAAAGAAATCTTTAACCAAATGTTCATATATAGATAGTTGAATGTGCTTGCTCTTTGATGGAAAAGTAGGAGTCCAAAGAAAAATTACCCTGCTAAACGAAGCCAATATTGTTTATTAATGCTTATAACATACCAAAAGTAAGCCAATCTGAGAGAAAAGCCAAAGCTAGGAAGGAATGTTAAGAAAATAAATGAGCATTTATTGTAGGAAGGCTTTGCTGTTGAATGCGCTTTTTACTTATTGGAAAGGGGCTTTAAGCAAATGTAAGATAGGTGATTTATGGGAGACCAGCTTTGGAGAAATTGGATTGGGAACGTACGGAGCAGTCGACCTGTTGCCCTTACTAAAACAAAAAGGCAAATCCGCTCAGATTTGCCTTTTAATTTGTAACAAGAGTTTGCTTCTAGTAAACTGTTGTTTTTGCCTTTTACTTTGATTTTAAGAAAAAATCACTGGGTATGTAACGAAAAAAATTGCCTTTGCCTCTAAAACGAATGAAGTTTCAAATTCGCTGCCTCTCCTTGCTTTTTTTTTAGTTTATAATTGCTTTTTTTTTCTGTACATTAAAATATCGAAACAAATTTCCTGTATGAGCTCCATTCTACAAAAGAAACACTTGCTATTTTGAATGCTTATATTGGGACGTAAAATATCGGTATTAAGAATGGAATGAATTAAAAGTCAGCAAGAAAGAGCGTCGAGCGAAAAAAGGAGATACTTGATTTAATAAATATAAAAATATATATTTGTGCTAAGACAGATATTTTAGGTGAAGGGATTTTTTTCAATACAAGGTCTTAATCAATTAATATTATGTATACTATTTATTTAGAACTTTCAGAGGATGCAGGAGCATCACATAAATTTTATGAAGTAAAGGTAGTCGATACTGTTTTGACCATTAGATATGGACGAATTGGTACGGATGGCACCGTTTCTACCAAAACGCTGGCGACAGAAGAATTAGCAAAAAAAGAAGCGGACAAAAAGGTAAAAGCCAAAAAGAAAAAAGGCTACGAAGAAGCCGTCATGGGCGTTCGAAAAAAACGAGCGATTACAAGACGAAGTATCTCTTCTAGTAGATCTTCTGCGAAAAAAGCACCGGTGCTTTGGAAATTCAAATCTAGCTCAAGTGCTTTTGGTATTTATATAGACAAAGACTATTGCTGGGTCGGAAACGAAGCTGGAAGTGTTTATAAATTAAATCACCAAGGAGAAGTAATCAATCAATATCAATTGCCAGATGGCGTCAAATGTATCATGGCGGATGGCGATTGGATTTATGTAGGTTGTGACGATGGAAATGTCTATGACTTAACGGGGAAATGCCCAAGAAAAGCGTATGAAATCAACGAAGATGTTGATATTTATTGGCTCGATATTAATAATGGCCTCTTAGGGGTTTCGGATTCTAAAGGTGGAATTACGGTCATTAATTATGAAGATGAAGAACAATGGCGCAAAAACAGCAAGGGTTCTTCTGGCTGGATGGTCCGCTGCGACGATGTTGGCCGAGTTTATCACGGACATAGTGGCGGTGTAAGTTGCTATTATGGTTTTAATGGAGATAATATATGGAACCAAAAAACAAGAGGAGGCGTTCTTTTTGGATGGAGAACAGATGAAACGGTTTTGGCTGCCACATCTAATTCTTGGCTGGAATTGTTTGATAAAGACGGAAAAAAAATAAGAGAAATGAAAGGAGACAGCGCCTTTTACTCTTGTGCAACTGCGCCTCATAATGAGTTTGTTTTTGGGGGAGATGATTCTTCTTCTGTGTATTGTTATGATCAGGACGGAAAACGCCTTTGGAAATTAGCAACGACTTGTGGCTCTGCTTTTTCAATGCAATATTTTGAAGAGAAAATCTACGTGGTCACCACAGATGGCTCTTTGGCTTGTATTGATGCGAGTGAAGAGGCCATTAAAAATGCAGAAGCGGGACAAGTTCCTGAATATGTAGACATCAAAGCCCCTAAAAAGGTCGCAATCGTTAACAGCACGGTTTTAGACACCGTTCCAGCCGATGTCAATGGCGTTACGTTGAAATGTATTAAAGAAGGCAGCAAGCTGAGAGTCAAAGTGGTAACAGAAGGTTATCACAACGATTGGAATGTACAGTTTCCAAAAAATCTACGAAAAGAAAATGCCGTTTATGTGGTTTCTGAAGTAAGAGAATCGACAGAGAGTGGTTTTTATCGTGTATTTGGAGATATTTATATCAAGAACTAGTACAAGATGATCGTTATTTGATGCGAGCTACTTAAGCAAAAGTTAGGTTTTTTTACAAAAAAAACCTAACTTTTGCTATTAAAGATAAATTAACGAACTATTACCATTCAATATTTGCCCCAAAACCTATGTGGAAGAAAGTAATTAGAATACTGACTTTAGAAGATGTTTTTCTTGGAACCCGTTTTTTTTGGCTGTTTGGTGCTGTTATCGCATTATTCATTGCCAGCTTTCCATTCCCCTTTTTCATGGCCGTCGCTAAAGCAGCGCTGCTTGTTGCGATGGTGCTCGTTTTAGTAGATGGGTTTTTATTGTTCAATCGAGGCGTGAAGATTTCTTGTGAGCGTATTTTGCCCCGTCAATTATCACTAGGAGACGAAAATACAGTACAATTAAAATTACACAATCACTACGGCCTCAATTTAGACCTTACGATTATTGATGAGTTGCCGGCTGAGTTTCAGAAAAGAGATTTTGAAATCAAAGATTACTTAGAAGCCGACGAAGCCAAAACGTATACCTACCAATTGCGTCCAACGATTCGTGGAGAGTATACTTTTTATAATGTCAACGTATTTATTCACTCTATCTTAGGTTTGGTAGAACGAAGAATCAAAAAAGAACTAGAACAGAAAATATTAGTTTACCCATCAATTATGCAAATGAATCGTTTCTCCTTGATGGCAGTCGCTCGACTATCGACCATGAGAGGGGTTAAGAAGGTTCGTAGACTTGGCACAAGTTATGAATTTGCACAAATCAGAAATTACGTCAAAGGAGACGATTACAGAAGCATCAACTGGAAAGCAACGAGCCGTAGAGGCGACTTGATGATTAACCAGTTTGAAGACGAACGCTCTCAACAAATCTTCTCGGTCATCGACAAAGGACGCTCCATGCAGATGCCGTTTAACGGAATGAGTTTGTTGGATTATGCGATCAATACCAGTTTAGTCATTTCTTCTGTTGCCCTACAAAAACACGACAAGGCTGGCTTAATGACTTTCTCGGATAAAGTTGGGGCAACCATCAAAGCCGAAGAAGGCCCCAAACAGTTAAACGTAATCATCGAAACTTTATACAAAGAAAAAGCTCGAAATTATGAGGCCAATTATGAATTGTTATACACCGCAACCAAGCAGTTTATAAGAAGAAGAAGTTTGATGTTTTTGTATACCAACTTCGAAAGTTATTCGGCAATGGCTAGGGTCTTGCCTTTGTTGCGCCGTATCAATACAGCGCATTTATTGGTGGTGGTCTTTTTTGAGAATACCGAAATTGTCGATTACTCGCATCAAGAAGCCAACACCACAGAAGAAATTTATTACAAAACGATCGCTTCTAAATTTGTAGAAGAAAAACACCGCATCGTTCAAGAGTTGCGTCAATATGGCATTCAAGCCATTTTGACTCGCCCTGAAGATTTGTCGGTGAATAGTGTGAACAAATACCTGGAGATGAAATCTCG
>CACVAQ010000229.1 GCA_902727865.1 uncultured Aureispira sp.
AATACAATTATAAATTCTTGTTAAGAATTTTCAAGACCTATAAAATCAATCATTAACAAACTTTTACTAAAAACCTCTATCAGTGAAAATTTTACACTTATTTACAATGCTGCTATTGAGCAGTTTTTTATTCATTGCTCGATCCTACAGCCAATGCAATTGCAACACGGCTATTGGTGGCGTGCAAAACCTAGACTTGTACTGGGTTGGTAATGTGGACAATAATTACAACAACCCTTGTAACTGGCGAGTTGGAACCTTTAGCAACACCAATGTTCCTTGCCAAGCTCCCCGCTCTAACGACAATGTATTTTTCACAGCGGCGGCCTTTAGTGTCCCCAACAAAGTGGTTAACATAGATCAGAATTCCAATTGTAAAAATATGTCTTGGGACAATGCTATTTTACCCGCGAACAAACCCCTATTGACCAATGCGTCCAATGCATTTGATCTCAACATTTATGGTAATGTTACCTTGACTGATCTAGGAAAAATGGACTTCAATTTTAATGGCCACCTTAATTTCTTAGGTACAGGTTCTAATATCTATACCTTAGATACGAGAGGGCACAATCTTCGAGTACACTCGTTTGTCATTTCTTTAGATCCTTTAGCTGAATTGCGCTTGTTATCAGAGTTTGTTCTTAATAACATCAATAACAATAATGCTAGTAATTCTTATGACAAAAAAGGAGGCATTATAGAACATATCGAAGGGCATTTTAATAGCAATGGACACGATATTAAGGCCGATGGTTTGCGTTCTTATACAGGTACAAGTAGACGCTTAACCTTGGACAACTCAATCGTTAATTTAGAAGTTAGAGGTTGGTATCCTGGTATTTTAAATTTGAATAACTTTTCGCCTGCTACTAATTTCAGTGCAACAGGTTCACACATCTACATCAAAGCAGCCAATGCATGGGGCTTGACCGATAACTTTGTCTTTCAATCTACGATAGAATTGGATTCCCTTTCTATTGACTTTAAATTTGGACGCCAGAACTTAAGTGGTAAAATTAATTGCCACTACTTAAATGTTGCCGAACAAAGTGCCCTACAAGGTGCTAACCTATCTTGTAATACCCTTGTTCTTGGAGATGGTGCGCTCATTACGTCAACCAGTGGAAAAGTGATTGAGTTGGACAACTTTTTTGGTCCGACAGGTTGTTCTGGATTTGCACACATACAAGGAATGCATCAAACAGGAAGCCTTATTTTGCGCAAAAAAACCCCTGGAGGAACCTTAAACCTAAACAATTTAATCCTTAGCCGCATTTCTGCCGATGTCAGCTTGGGAAGCACTTATATTATTACCGACAGTAAAGATGCTGGAAACAATACAAATATGACGATTTCAGCTCCAGTAGGCTGTCCAAGTGATTTATATTTCCGACCTACTTCTGCTACAGCGCCCACTGCATGGAATGACCCTGCCAACTGGTTTGATAATGGAGGGACGGCTATGAATCAACTTCCTAGTCCTTTTACCAATGTTCATTTTGATGCCTTATCGGGGACTAACGTTGTCGTCAATGAAACGATTGGCAATTGCAATGATTTAAATTGGAATAATATTCCCTCTAATTTCAAACTGAATATTTTATATCCACTTGGGGTTATGGGAGATGTTAATTTAATGAATAATGGCGTAGCCGAAATCATAGGTGGCTCGGCTGGTTATACGATGTTGCGTGGCTTGCATTTATATGGAACAGGAAATACCTTTACTAGTAATAATGTTGCGATCAAGACAGGCATCCAATTTAACTCTAGTGCAGACTATGCCTTTACCGATTCACTCTACGTCAACCAAATAAGAATGTACAGTGGTAGTACCATTCGCACTCAAAATATTGGCATCAATTTGGGTCGTTTTTGGGGAATCTCTAATCGTTTTATGGACAATACACAAGTCTATTTCCGTGGAACAGGTTGGCCGATTTGTTTTTCGTCTGGCTCAACGACCATTTCTTATACCAATAATACTAGTTTTCACTTTAACCATGTAGGGAATGGAGCAAAGACAATTAGTGGGCATTTGCCGAATGTGTATATTGCGGCTGGCGCTAGGGACATCTCTCTTTCTGGAAGAATTGAAGGCGATTTGACGTTCTTAGGAGATGCTCAGTTATACAAACCAGGTAGTTATAATACTGCGAGTAGCTTAACCGTTGATAATTCGGTCTTTCTTGCCACAGGTGCTGCTCTCGCCACAAGAGGAGGAACCATCAACATTGGTCAAGATTTAAACGCTGCTGGTAGCTGTACCAATTCTGGTTTGATTCAATCTGATATTGGAACAACTAATATTGCGGTCAATGGGGTTGCCAATGTAAGCAATGTAACCTTTGGCAACATCAACCAAACTGCGGCTGCCATCAATGTAGTGAACTCTACGGATGCTGGTGGAAATACAGGAATCAATTTTTTGGCGGGGGCTACTGCTCAAACCTATTACTGGAGAGCGCATCATAGTAACCCTGCTGACTTCACAGGCGATTGGTCTGATCCTGGACATTGGACTACGACTGCTGGAAACCTACAGGGAGATAGTCTTTGTATTCCGACCTTGATTGACGATGTTGTTTTTGATGTTAATTCTAATAGCGGTACAAGTAATGGTTGTGTGATTGATGGCAATGCTTTTTGTAATAATTTTAATGCAAGCAATGGCATTGTTTTACAAGCTGGATTTATCAATAAATTGTATATTGGTGGGCACTTTATCTTAGACAACAGTACCACAGCTGTCAATGTAAACGGTCTGATTGGAACCTTGTTTTTAGTTGGCGGTGGGAACATTGATACCGATGGTGCTGCTTTACGAGTAAAAGAATTGGTTTTGGACAGCGAAGGAAATACCTTTAATTTGCTTAATCCATTACAACTAGAACAAACAGGAACCAACAACTATTCTGGTATTCTTCGTTTAAATGCAGGCTCTTTTAATGCCAATGGGAATGACATTACTTTAGACAATAGCTTTTTGTCCGTTTCTAACAAAATACGTGCGTTTGATTTTAGTAATACCACCATTCATCTATTGATGAAGAGTTTTTATAGAAATAGTGGTGGAGTAAGCCACTTTCCTTGGCGAATTGACAATACAGGGTCTTTTACCTTAACATCAGGGGATTTGGATGCTGATGGAGCTTCATTAAGCAGCTCTATGAATACTCAGTTTTACTTGGGAGACAACCTAAATTATGAATTATTACACCTCTATAATACCAATCAAACCGTAGAACTTAGAGGAACCAATGCTCATATTCGCCATGCAAACTTAGCGACGAACATTAATATTATTCATAGTATGGAAATGGATTCTATGTATGTTTATGGGAATAATATTTACCGTTTGAATAATGCAAAAACCTTGACCTTAACCGCTCCACACGGTAAGATTGTTTCTAGAAATATTGGTCCTAGTAATTTTGTAACAATAGAAAACAATGCTGCTGCCAATGTTGGGCTTTCCTTTATTCACAAAGAGTATGGTAGTAGTTTTTGTGTTAATTATGTAAAAGTAAGGGATGTAAAAGCAACCAAAGCAGGTGCACAACCTGCGGCATGTACGCAACCCGATTGTTGGGATTTATTGGCCATCGAAACCGATCAAAACAGCGATAGTATCAGTATACAAGGAAACGATTGGGGCATTTGGCAATTCAAATTACCGCCTTTGGTCAATCCGACTTCTTTTGGCTCAGATACCGTTATCATTTGCAAAACAGGGGCTAACGTATTCTATCCGATTCAAATTACAGGAACATCACCGTATATCATTGATTATACTTGGCAAGATGCCACCAATGCAGCTACCAATGGTGGTCAATCGGGGCTTCTAGTCTATGACGACGACAACGATCCAGCAACGCCTTATACCTATAATGTACCACTGAATCCGATTGTCAATACCTTTGATTATGTCGTTGAAATTTCAACCTCTCGTTGTGGAGAACGTATTTTGAGTACGCCTGTACAAACACATGTCATCATTCCAGTCGCCAATCCTTTGGTTTCCACGAATCGGACAGGAAGTTGTACCTTCAACAATGAGGGAGAATGGTATGCAATCTTGGATGACATCAACGAGCATCCGATTGTTTCTTTGTTAGATTCTACGATTAGTAATGATTCTTTGGGAATTGTGAATACAGAAGTATTTTTTGAACCTGCTGTTCAAACCTTAGTTTATAATGGGTTGGTTTATCCTTATTTGCAAAGACATTGGCAAATTACCCCCACCAATAACACGGTAACCAAAGTTCGCCTTTATTTTACCCAACAAGAATTGGACGATTTAGGGGTCAATACATTTGCTGGTCGTCACAATGGTGGCTTGGACGCTTCTACAGAACTTAAAGTATTAAAATATAGAGACGGAACGTTCTTAACTTCTACCACCGCTCCAGATGTTGTCGAAATTCCTTATCGTGTCGTTGCCAAAAATTCGGCAGGATGGGTTGCCAATCCAAACGCAGCAGCGCCTTTTTCGAATACGACAGGCATGATTGCTATTGAGTTTGATATTAGCTCGTTTTCTCATTTTGCCATCGTAACAACACAAGATGCTTTGCTGAACAATTCTAATCTATTGTCTTTTGAGGTTCAATTGACAGAAAAGAATGTTTCGAAACTTTCGTGGGCGGTTGACGATGTGGATAATGTGGCTTCTTTTGAAGTGCAACATACGATAGATTATCAGCGTATTACAACACTTAAAAACCAACAAGCTTTAGCAGGACAATTGACGTACACCTTGTTGGACGAAACGCCTTACATTGGTGCGAATTATTACAGAATTAAAACATTGGACAAAGATGGCAGCATCAGCTATTCAAGTTGGAAGGTCGTCACGCTTCATAGAGATGCCCGACCTGTTATTTATCCAAATCCAACCAATGCGAACTTGAATGTTCAACTATATGCAGCAACAACGCTGAGTTGGTCTGTGCGGGATCTCTTGGGTAGAGTGGTTTTGGAACAACAAAGCAGCACCCAAGCTGGTGTGCAAACCTTCCAAATTCCAACACAAAACTTGGCTAGTGGAACCTATTTATTAAAAATAAAAAATACAACAACAGGTGCCATTACACAGCATCAGTTTATAAAACAATAAAGCGACCTCTTGTCCTTTGTTAAAATGTATAGCCTCAACAATTGTTGGGGCTATTTTTTTGTTTATTTTATTTCTTTACTGTTCTTTAG
>CACVAQ010000230.1 GCA_902727865.1 uncultured Aureispira sp.
TATAATTATAGGATGCTTAATGAGTATCCTAATCCTTGGGATAACTTCTTGCAGTTATCTTCCCGAAAAAGTGAATAGAATTAGTGGCATTGAGGTAAATGAAACCGTTCATTATATTAGCTTAGAACGAACAATTTCTACCAAGGCCAAAACAGGCTTGCTTTTTTATCCTGGTGGCTTGGTCGATCCTCATGCTTATATTCCACTCTTACAAAATTTGGCTATAGAGGGTTATCCCATTGTCATCGTAAAAGTATCTGCGAATTTGGCCATTACAAATGCAAGCAAAGCAGCAACTTGCAAAGTTGCTTTTCCAGAGGTAGAACGTTGGGTTTTAAGTGGGCATTCTTTGGGAGGCGTAGTTGCTTGTATTGATATTAATAAAGCGCCTTCAGAGTATGTAGGACTTGTTTTGATGGGTTCTTATGCCGATGAAAGCTTTGATTTATCGGATTGGGACGGAGCCGTCTTGTCTCTCATGGGCGAAAAAGATAGCTTGGCAACAGTAGAGACCATTCGAGGGCAGGAAGGTTTCTTGCCAATAGGAATAACCGTAGATGATATAATGGATATGCCGTATAATCCTACTGGAGGGCAAACAATTTATCACCAAATAGATGGCGGAAATCATGCTCAATTTGGTGCCTATGGACCACAAGATAAAGATGGGATTGCAAGCATTACAGTGGCAGAGCAGCATACAGAAGTAGTGCGTTATATAAGTTCTTTTTTTTACGCAAATAATTGGGAATGAAACGATTTGGAATATTAATAGGCATACTCTTCTTTATGATAAATACAAGGACTAGCGCACAACAATTGTCTTTGAAACCGCTTTCGTTTTTAGGCCTTGGGACAAATTTAGGGGGAGCGTATTATTATAATGGTGGTGGTTTTGAATTGGGGTATCAGCAGGATGTCTGGAAGGGGAGAGTCATCGGAGGTCTTGAATATCGTATGGTGAGTTGGGGAAACCAAGTTGGAATCAACTTAGGGTACAATATGCCTTTTTGGACAAAGGGGCAATGGCGTGCTTCGGTGAGCGGACAAACTCAATTTAGTTGGGCTTTATTTCATCAAAAAAGCTTGCTTGTTTGGGGCATTGAGTGCGTTCCTGAAATAGAATGGCATTCCAATAAAGCTTTTTTTGTAAGCTTAGGTGTTGGCGTTCGATATACCAATTGTCCTGCTTATCAGAATTATGGAGACATTAGCAAGCTAATAGATCTTCCTATCAAAATAGGAGTGGGGTTTTATTTGAACAACAAAAAAAGACAACAATAGATGAAATTTTTAATGGTGTGTTTAGGAAATATTTGCCGTTCCCCCTTAGCTGAGGGGATTTTAAAGCATAAAGTTAAACAGGAAGGATTGGACTGGGAAGTTGATTCGGCAGGAACTAGTGGTTACCACAAGGATGCTTTGCCCGATGTTCGCTCCATTGCTATTGCCCAAGAACATGGTTTGGATCTGACAGATCAACGATCACGAAAATTCACCGTCCAAGATTTAGAGGCCTTTGACATTATCTATGTCATGGATAGTAGTAATTATAATGATGTGATGCGTTTGTGTGAGAATACCGTCCAAAAATCAAAAATACGTTTGATTATGAATATGGTGCTACCAGAAAAAAACATAGCGGTTCCTGATCCCTACTGGAACGACGATGGTTTCAAGAAAGTCTACCTTATGTTGGACGAGGCTTGTCAAATGATCGTGCAGGAGTATCGAGAACGTTAATCGGATTCGAATAGTCAAAACGTCCTTAAATTAAAAATGAGTACCCCATATAAATTATCTATTTATGGAGTACTCATTTTCAAATGGACATCTTGCTAAGATAGATCGTTCTTTGACAACTTCTGTGATCGTATTTTAAACGGCATACAATTTACTTCGAGTAGTCAAAGGACTAGAACGATTACATGCCACCACTAGTATTTAGTGTTTCGCCTGTAATGTAACTTGACATATCAGAAGCTAAGAACAACGCTACATTCGCAATTTCTTCTGTGGTGCCAAGACGTTTTAGCGACGTGTTTTGGATCATTTGATCTTTCACTTTTTCGTCTAATTCCTTCGTCATCTCTGTGCTAATGAAACCAGGAGCGATGGCATTACAACGAATGTTTCTAGAGCCAACTTCTTGTGCAATAGATTTTGTGAAGCCAATCATTCCTGCTTTAGAGGCAGCATAGTTGGCTTGACCTGCATTTCCTTTTAAACCAACAATAGAAGAGATGTTGATAATAGAACCACCACGAGCTTTTAGCATTGGGCGCATGATACATTTCGTGAAATTGTAAACCGATTTGAGGTTGTTGTTCATTACATCATCCCAATTGTCTTCCGACATTCTCATCAATAAATTGTCACGTGTTACGCCTGCATTATTAACTAAAATATCAATGGTACCGAATTCTTTTAAAATTTCTGTAACCAATCCTTGCGTTTGCTCCAAGGAACTAGCGTCAGAAGAAAATGCTTTAATTTTAGTTCCGTGTACAGAAGCAGCTTCAATTAATTGATTGGCTTGTTCGATAGAGGAGCGATAAGTGAAAATTACATCTGCGCCTTGTTCGGCAAATTTTTTGACCATTGTTGCGCCAATTCCTCTTGAGCCACCAGTAATAAGGGCTATTTTGTTTTCCAAAAGCTTCATAAACCTGACAAAGATTGATTTTTTAAAAAAAAATAATAGGACAGAAATGAAATCCTACAAAAGTGTGAACCTATTTATTCTATTCAACAATTTCTGGAAGAATAGGTTTTCTATATACATGAGTCTAATTTGTTGTCAAACCCTCACGTTTATATAAAAAATGTATAAATTTTATTTTGCAGACTCGTTCTGTGAACGCAATATTAGCTAAAAAAGATGAACTCTCTTAGGAAATCCTTAAAAGGTTTGAATCGAGTTACTTATATTTTGAAGGTGTTATAAAGTAAAAAAAAAACAAATACAGAGAAACAATGTCTCTGTATTGGCTAAATATTTAGGCGGACGATTCCTTAAGGTAACCGCTAGTTTTGTTATCTTTACACAAAATAAGAAGCTATGAAATTTAAAATGCCAATATCTATTATAGATATAGCAAAGTTAATCGATGCTCAAATAATTGGGGATTCTAAGATTAAAGTTACCTTTTTGAGCGAAATTCATAAGGTAGAGAAAGGAAGCTTGATGTTTGTTGATAATGAAAAATATTACAACCAAGCAATTTACTCTGCGGCAACGGCTATTATTATTAATAAAGAGCTAGAATGTCCAGAGGGCAAGGCCTTGTTGATTGTCGAGAAACCTTTTGAAGCATACAACAAACTAGCCTTACACTTTAAGCCTTTTGTACCAATTACAAGATCGGTCAGCCCAACGGCAATTATAGGCGAAAATACTATTTTGGAGCCTGGGGTAGTTGTTGGACATCATGTAACGATTGGTGATAATTGTTTGATTCGAGCGAATACCGTCTTGTTGGATAATACCAAAATTGGAAGCAATGTTATTATACATGCCAATTCCTCTATTGGTAACGATGCCTTTTATATGAGTAGAAATGACGACAAATCATATAATCGCTGGCATTCTATTGGGCGGGTGATTATTGAAGATAATGTCGAAATTGGAGCAGGATGTACTATTGACAAAGGCGTTTCTGGTGATACCATCATTGGAGAAGGAACCAAAATTGACAATCTCGTACACATTGGACATGGTGTGTGTATTGGGCGGCATTGTTTGTTGGCTGCGCAAGTTGGTATTGCAGGCAAGACAATTATCCAAGATTATGTACGAATTTATGGACAAGTTGGTATTTCCAAATCTATTGTAGTTGGAGAAGGGGCAACGATTCTACCTAAAACGGGTGTCTTGAAATCAATTCCAGGAGGAGACAAAGAGTATATCGGTATTCCAGCGGCAGAATCTCGTGGAAAGTTTAGAGAAATGGCCGCTTTGCGTCAGCTTCCTGCAATGATTAAAAAAGTGGATGAACTGTATGCGAAATTCTTTAAAAAGGAGAAAGACTAGCTTTCGAAGTCGTATGTTAAGCTACATAGGCTTACGCTCAGGAGCGTTTTATGTTTCGTTGTCAAAGCACCCTTTTTTTTATAAATTTGGAGGATGGCTTAAGTGTAAAATTAAGAGCCAACTGAATGGTTAAGTGAATCTTATTTCTTATATTCAAGACGGATAAAAAAAAGGATACCTTACTCTTATTCAAATATTTCTCTACATTCAGTAAATGAAAACTGGCAAAGAATTTGAATTACTTTAAGTACTCTTAAATCCTTCGATTTTTTAATTACTAAAATAAATTTAAATGAAACGTATCGCACACTTTTTTAGTATTGTAGCTGTTGGCTGCCTAATGTTTATGTCTTCTTCTGTTTCTGCTCAAGTATCCGTTAATGGGAAAGATTGTGTTGGAACTTGGAAAACAGTAGACGATGAAACGAAAAGAACAAAATCACATGTAGAAATCTACAAAAGAGGAAATAAGTATTATGCTAAGATTGTTAAACTTCTGGATCAACAAACGTTAAAAGATAGTGGAGAAAAACGTTTTGAAGATATTAAATGTACCAAGTGTCCTGCCGATCGTGGATTAGGAAAGCCTTTGTATGGTTTAGAAATGCTTTGGGATATGGAAAAATCATCTGACAAATGGAAAGGGGGAAGCATCATGGATCCTAAAAAAGGAAAAGTGTATACTTGTACGATGTGGATGGATGATTCAGATAGTTCTGGAAATAGATTATTTGTACGTGGTTGGGTTGGATTTTTCTTCCGTGACCAAACTTGGTACCGCATAAAATAAGTCTACGCTTATTAAAAAATGCGAATCAAGAGCTACAAGTAGGTCTGAACAATAAAAAGCAGGAATAAGCGCTTTACAAAATGATGAATGTTTAATTTTTAATGTTGAATGCTTTCTTTTGCATAAGATACATTAAAAATTAAGCATTCATCATTAAAAATTTAGAAAATAGGCTTCTAAAATAAAGTAATCTTGTTTTAAATGTACATTTTAGTTCTGTTTTAGCCCTTGATTCGAATTAAAAAATAAAGGGGCTTTGACAACTCAAAGACTCCCCGCAGCTAATTTTTGCCACAGCCTACTCTTTTTCTTTTTCGTAACAGTAGGTATTTGGTCGTAAA
>CACVAQ010000231.1 GCA_902727865.1 uncultured Aureispira sp.
TAATTAATTATTTTTTGTCCTGTACTCAGCCTTTTATTATTTATTTTATTCGTACACACCAAAAATAACCTTGCTTGCATCTTATAAAATGTAAGCAATTACAAACAAGATAAAAAGTTGCAAAACAAAAATGTTTTTTAGGAAGTTTATGCCATTAGGTTCGAAAAAAAAATTAACTTTGGAACGAATACTATTTTTACAATTTTTATTAATTTAATCAATAGATTTTGTTCTATGAACTTTCCAGAAAATTTAAAGTACACAAAAGACCATGAATGGCTGCGTGTAGAGGGTGAAGAGGCTTATGTTGGAGTTACGGATTTTGCTCAAGGCGAGCTAGGTGACATTGTCTTTATTGACATTGATAGCGAAGGCGAAACATTTAGCCAAGAAGACGTTTTTGGTAGTGTAGAAGCCGTAAAAACGGTTTCGGACTTATTCATGCCTGTATCAGGTACGATCTTAGAGTTTAATACTGCCCTAGAAGATGAGCCAGAGCTAGTCAATTCAGATCCTTATGGAGATGGTTGGATGGTCAAAATTAAATTGTCTGATCTTGCACAGCTGGAGGAATTGCTGGATGCAGCTGCTTATAAAGAACTTACTTAGTGCCTAACTTGTTAAATATCAAGTATTTTATTCCAGCAATTGCTTGGGCGATTTTGATTTGGTCTTTATCAACTACCTCTAATCTTCCACACATTCCTTGGCATTTTTTGTCACCAGATAAAATTGGGCATTTAGTATTTTATGCTATTCTAACGCTTTTATTAATTGGTGGGTTTGTGCATAGCTTGTCTTGGAAGCAGAAAGGCCCCAAATCTTGGATTTTGTTTTGTATGATAATGGCAGGACTGTATGGGGTGAGTTTAGAGTTTGTTCAGGCAAATATTCCTGGTCGTTCTTTTGACTATGCTGATATGCTTGCCAATTTTATTGGAACCATGTTGGGGGCGGCTTTTTATTATAAAAGTAGCTTTAAGATTTTTATAAAATAACTTGTTGCTCTAGGTTTATCGCTTGTAATACTTTATGTTTTTTTAGTTTTTTGATAAAACCTAGAAAATTCAAAGGATTATTCGATTAAGAGAACAGAAATTAATGTTTAGAAGATTCTTTCGGGCAAAGATTTTAATTATATTTGTCTAGAGTTTTATATTCTATTTTTTTAGAAACTTATTTTTTAATTAAAACACATATTTATGTTAATCAACGGACTGCAATTTGGTGGTGTTTTACTGTACGCAGGTCCAGAGATAACAGGTGGTCAATTACTTTTGAGCCTAGTGGGTATAGCCGTAGTAATATATGGTATGATTCTCGGCTACAAATTCTACCTGAATAAAAAATCTCAGGAACTTTTAAGCAAATACAGTAATAGCCCTGAAGGCAAATCTGCTTTGGTTAGGAAATATCAAGAGGTAGATGTTTTCAAGCAAACTCGTACCATTACTTATGGTAGTCGTGTCGTTGCTTTGTTAGCAATATACCTAATCATCAACTGGACGAACGTTACTGTTACTCAGTTGTTGACTTTTGAGGATGTTCCTGATATCGAGGAGATTATGACAGAACCACCCAACACACCACCACAACCACCACCACCTCCGCCACCACCACCACCACCTCCGCCACCACCAGCTCAAATTGAGGCAGTGGAGGAAGAAGTAGAGGAAGTGGAACAAGAAGATCAAGAAGTTGAAGAAGAGACGGAAATCAATGACACTCCAGTTGACTACGATGGTCCTTACGGGGATGGTCCTGCTCCAGTAGTAGTAGAAGAAGCAGTTGAGGAAGAGGCCAAAGAACCAGAAGTTTTCACTATTGTAGAACAAATGCCTCGTTTCCCTGGTTGTGAAGATCAAGCGGGTGACAACAATGCAAAAAAAGGTTGTGCAGATCAGAAGTTATTAAAATTTATCTACGAAAATATTAGCTATCCTACAATGGCTCGTGAAAACGGAATTGAAGGAATGTCTGTAGTAAGTTTTACGGTAATGGAAGATGGCACCATTAAAGACGCTAAAATTTTACGTGATCCAGGAGGAGGATGTGGAAAAGAAGCTTTGAGAATCATTAAGATGATGAACAAAATGTCTGAAAAATGGACGCCTGGTAAACAACGTGGTAAAGCTGTACGTGTAAAGTATAACTTGCCTGTTCGTTTCAAATTGAACTAAAATAAACTATTCTTTACAATAGTTAACGATACAAAAAAAGTGTTTCTCTTAAGAGGAACACTTTTTTTTATTCTTTCTTTTTCTTTTTTTTTTCTTTAGGGTTTTTCCTAAAATCATTACTTCGTGGAGAACCCGAACTAAGCGTAGCGACCTCACGGATTAACAAAGGCTCAGCGTAGCTAAATTATATTAGTTTGATTATCAACAAGATAGCTTTTAATTATTAATTTAGTTAAATTATTGATAATCAAACTAATATGAAATGGTTTTTATGTTTTTTGGTAAAAAAACTAAAAAGCCCACGAAGTATTATAAAAAAAGACGACATTTAAAGAAAGCATTTATTTATCTAAACAATTAGCTATGCGAAAATACCAAATATCTATCCCCCTAACCTGTTTTCTATTTTTCCTACTCTCTTTTAGTTCTTGTACAACCGAGACGATTAGTTATGATTGTTCTGCCATTGCTCCTACGTATACAGACAATATCAAATCAATCATGGATGCCAATTGTGCTTATAGTGGTTGCCACGATGCCACCACGAATGCGCATGGTATTAACTTAAGTACTTATGCTACTGTTGCGGATGAATCTTCTCGTGCAAGATTTATGGGTAGCATGGAACATGACGGAAGTTATGATCGAATGCCTGAAGGAAAAGCACAACTGAATACAAGCGATTTAGAAAAAATATATTGTTGGATTCAAAACGGTGCGCCTCAATAATAGTTGAGTACACCTTCTTGATGCTACTTGTAAAGCAATTGACACGATTCTCTGTCAATTGCTTTATTTATGTTCAGTAACAGAGCTTCAGAGAACAAAAACGAGCGTCCATTAAATTCACAAAAAAACATAGCGTTCTCCTAAACGAAGTGACCACGCAGCTAACTAAAAATACGCTGTCATAAAAGTCAAAACTTATCTTACCCTCTACTTATTAGCCTCGTTTTAATGCAAGCAACTCGTATCTTTTTCTTATTTTTGATCATAAACAAATCTAATACATGAAAATAGGACTCTTTTTTGGCTCTTTTAATCCCATACATTCTGGGCATTTGATTATTGCCAACCATATTGCAGAAAATACAGCGCTAGAGGAACTTTGGCTGGTCGTTACACCACACAACCCTCACAAAAAACGAACAAGCTTAGCCAATGATTCCAATCGCTTACATTTGGTTAATCTTAGCCTTGAAGGACATTCGAAAATAAGATCTTGTAACATTGAATTTGAGCTTCCAAAGCCATCTTATACCATTGATACACTTGCCTATCTCAAGGAAAAGCATCCAGAACATGATTTTGTACTTATTATGGGAGGTGATAACTTAGGCTCGTTGCACAAATGGAAAAATTACGAAGTCATTCTAGCTAATTATGAAATTTATGTTTATAGTCGTCCAAATTACGACTTAGGCCCACTACAGGAGCATCCAAATGTTACAAAGATTGAAGCTCCTTTAATGGAAATTTCATCGTCTATCATTCGAAAGTTAATCAAAGAAAAAAAATCAATTCGCTATTGGGTTCCAGACAAAGTTCTAGACGAAATTGAGCAATCTGGAATGTATTTATAAGTACTCCATACCATTTATAATTTCCTGTTTTTATCTCAGAATTCATCCCATGCGCTATTTTTTAATCTTCTTTCTTTATTATTGTTGTTGTGCCTGCCAGTCGGAAGAATCAACCTCAATGCCAGCAGATCTAACTCCTGTTGCACTATCGGTAGAAGATAATTTGACGACATGGGAGCAACAACTGTTGGCTACTTCAGAGAAAACACAAGACGAGATTGCAAAGGAACTCTATAGAAGGTCTTTGCCCAAATTACCGGGCGGAAATCATTTCTTTGGTAATTTACAGTTAGGCGCAATACAACATGGCAGCAACAAATGCCTAAAAAGAGTGTATCAAAATATCTCTACGCCATATAGAAACAATGCACAAGAACGCACCAAACACCTTGATTTATCTTACAAAAATATCCATTATATTCCGAATAAAGTAGCCAATTATCCTAATTTAAGCTACTTATCTTTAAGCAACAATCGCATTCAGGCACTCAATCCTAAATTGGCGCAGTGCAAAAAACTTAGGAAATTAGATTTATCGTCTAATGGCATGGCACAACTTCCGACAAGTTTAACCTTACTCACTCAAATTGACGAGTTAGTTCTAGCCGACAATCGTTTAAATTCTTTGCCTTCTTATTTTTCGAGCCTAAGAAATTTAAAGACAATTGACATTAGCAACCTACATAGTGGGATGGCAGAATTTCACAACCACATTACCAAGTTTCCTAGCGTATTAACACAAATGCCCAATGTTGAAAAGTTGTTTTTAGAAAAATTACCCTTAAGAAGCTTACCCAATAGTATCCGAAACATGACCCAATTACAAGTATTGAGCTTAAACGGCAATCGCTCTATTAATTTAAGTCAAGCCTTTAGTGTTTTGGCAAAAATGCCTGATTTAATTGCTTTAGATGTTTCTTTTATTGGTCGCAAAACCTTGCCCCAAAGCATTCAACAGCTTAAAAATTTAAAAATTTTGGTCTGGCATGAAGAAAAACAACGAAATCGTATTTTCATAGAAGCAACCTTAAAAAAATGGCTTCCTAATACCAAAATATACTATGGAAAAAAAGGAATGGCAACGCCTTTTTTAAGAGGAAATACGGTCCAAACCATTCGGAATTTAGGAAATGAATAATGCCCTTTACTGATGAATCAAGAAAGGGGTAAAAAAATTAAACGATTTAAATCCTGCTATAGAAAATGATTCAAAGACAGTTGCTTCAAATTCTAAAGAAAATAAGCCTATAATTTAAAAGAAACCTTGGAGCAATAGTATCACTAGGGCTACTCTAGTGTAGCCTACAAGCTATTCTTTTATCCATATGATTAAAATAACAGTATGATTAGCTTGATTCATCGCGACCTAGCACTTGTATTCAATAAGCATGAATCAA
>CACVAQ010000232.1:0-24175 GCA_902727865.1 uncultured Aureispira sp.
TGTCTTTTGGGTAGAAATAAAGGATCAAATTTTTACCTTTAAAATCAGTCAAAGAAACGGTCTTGTCGTTTTGATCTAAACCTTTGAAATCAGGAGCTTTGTCTCCTTCCTTGAGTGTTACTGCCATTTTTTTATTATTTTTTCTAACATTTGAATTGAATCAAGATGATCCGGATCTATGTCTAATACTTGTTCAAAGAGTTCCTTTGCTTTTATAATATTTCCTTTGTAAATAAGTTCTAAGTGTGCTAATGTGTTGATATGGTCAGGAAGAGGGTTTGTTTTTACTGCTTTTGTAGCATGAGCATAAGCCTCTGTTTGTCTATCTGTATGCTGATATAGTAACCAAGCTAAACTATTGAGGACAGTCTCCTTTTTGGGAGTCAATTGATGGCTCTTTTCATAGCTAATAATTGCTTCTTGATATTTTCCGTAACGTCTGTATAATAAACCTTTTACATCATGGTATTCAGCAGCATAGATTGGTTGGGTAGTAATGATATCATTTGCATATTCTAAGGCTGTATCTAGCGTATGCTCATATTTTTCTTTATCTATATATGATAAATTATTGACAAGGTTGATAAAATCAACCTTGTCAATAATTTCTAGAGCATCTGTTTTAGTTAGAAAGTGATAAAAAGGATAAACTAGTGCGTGTAGATTGTAGGTGTGATAGATTTCTCTTGAGATAAAAAGTACTTGTTCCACATAGTACTTGTCTTTTTGTAAATACCTATTATAAACCACTAAGCAAGGATAAATGTTTTCTAACATTTTTTTGACTTTTTCCGTACTATATAAATCGAGCCGTTCGATGAAAATATCTAAGGAATTATCACAATTGTAAAAAGGCTTTGAAATAGATTCTTCTTCTAAAAGAGTTGTTATACTCAAAATATCATTAGCTATATCTGTATTACTAAGTGGATAATTGTTCTCGTTATTTTTTTTATCAAAATCAAGTGCAAAAAGCCTCCACGCTAATAATGGAAAAATAGCTTCGGTCAATAAAGTAGGATCTCCTTTTAATATCTGAAAAGCAAGCTGATTGTTTTCTGCTACGGTGCTAGCTAGTAAGCGGTTAATATTGGTTGAAATTTTCTTCATTTTTTTCGTTCTTATTCACTAACAGGAGCTAATCGTACTACCAAACCTTCCAAATCGTTGTGCAATTTTATTTGGCAGCCCAAACGGCTGTTGTCTTCGACAAAAAAAGCTTGATCCAGCATATCTTCTTCATCGTCAGAGGCTTCTTTTAATTCATGCTCACTTTCTACATACATGTGGCAACTAGCACAAAGTGCCATTCCACCACAAGTACCTTCCACGGGTAATTCTGCTGCTTTACAAAACTCCATCATGTTCATATTCATGTCTGTAGGAGCTTCTAATTCGTGTTTGTTGTCTTCACGGTCAATAACCGTAACTTTAATCATGTCATCCATGTCTGCAAACTTTATTTCACGACAGCTAAAATGAATTTCTAACCATCTTTTAACTAACAAAAAAAGGATTGAATTGTTTTTTAGGACTCCAAGGTTTTTAAAGCCTGGTGTAAGACAATACCAAAGGTAACCGCAACATTTAAACAAGGCGTATGGCCAATAGCAGGAATATAGACCCCTTGGTCAATCAAGGGCAATACATCAGAAGGCAAACCTTCTTTTTCACTTCCAAAAATCAGCAAATCATTGCTTTCAAATTGAACGGCATTTAAGTGTTTTGCTTTTTCGTCTACCAGCGTCGCTACTTTTCTACCCTCATAATTGGCTAGAAAATCCTTGATGTCTTCCTCTATCTTTATAATTTCAATGTGGTCAATGGCACCAGCGGTCCAAACCTTTGCCATATGCGCCATGTCAGCCCTTGCTTTTTTGCTGTGTGTAGGCGGCAACATGAGCTTGTTTTTATCATAAATATAAACCTTGTCCAAGCCATAAAATTCGGCACTTCGAATCATAGAGGAAAGGTTGGGGCGGTATTCTGGCGCAAAGAGTAAAACATTCATAGTATATTATTTGGGGCAAAAGTAATCAAAAATTATCAATATGCTTTAAATTTTACGTAATTGCTCCAAAAGCCAAGCCCGTTCTGTCAAAGGCTGCATAGAATCAATGTTGTCTTGCAATTGTTGCTGCGCTTTAGGGTTTCTTGGTGGTAATTCCAATAGTTTTTTGGTCAAACGGATGATGTTAAGATAGTTTTCTCGATGATACCCCATAATTTCCTTGCGTTGAAGATAGATCGTGAAACTGTGAAAAAAAGCATCTAGAGCATCGTAACTTTGTGTTTCATAATAGATTTTCATGAGCATCGTCTTAGCATCTAAGTTGAGAAACAAATCATCGTATTCTACTTGAATTAATCGCTGCATGGCTTGGTCATAATCCTCCTTTGCAAAATAGAGTTTAGACGTATTGTAATGTTGGTAACTTTCTCTGTAATCCGCTTCAACATAAACCGCATAGCTTGAAATGTAGTTCGCAATCCAGTCGTATTCGTGGAGCCGCAAACCCGCAGAAGCAATGTTTTTATAGGTAAAACGACTAAGAATGCCATTGTCTAACAAGGCTTTATTTTTCAAACCCTGTTTATACAGCTCAAAAACTTCTCGGATAAATTTTTGCGACTCGTCAGAATTGATGCGACGAATACAATAATTGATGGCTAGGGTGTATAAATCTTTTCGCTCCTTGGTTGGTAATAAACCTTCTTGTTTTAATAAGTTGCGTTTTAGTAGTTCAAAATGGATGCTGTCTTTCGGAATCGTCAAAGCCATATAGGCTTGATAATAGAGTTGAATGGCAGCGATGTCTAGGTAAGGGCTTTGCTTGGCTAAGTCCAATATTTCGTCCAATAAAGGAATATTGTAATTGGTTGCATATAAGTTTTTGTGGCTAATGGCGGTGCAAGCATAGCGCAGGGTTTCTATGACAAATGCAATAGAAAAGCTGTTCACAATGGCTTGAAGATTGGTGGCTCGCATTCTCGATTGCGAAGCGGCTTGTTCAAAGTGTTCTTGTTCTAATTGATACTTTTTATAATAATAGGCATGTGTCTTATCGACTTGGAGGGCAAGGGCTTTTTTTCCTTTTGCCCATTGTTGTTGTGCCAATAGGGGGCGATTGCGTGTTCTCAAAAAAGTAGCTACATTTTTTTGTTGCTCCAGTGTATTTTTTTTTGACATCCAGAAGTGGACAAAATTTTCTAAATGTTTAATCCCTTTAGACATTAGACGCCTTAGTTTAAGGTCCTGATATGTTTCAGTAGGAAAGAGTTGTTTGAAAACTCGATTTTTGTCAAGAGAAGTTTTAGATAAAACTCTTCTAGAACCTATATAAATAAAGAGTTTGCTCAAATCATTGTCGCTATTGTGTAACGGAGATTTTAGCCACTTGTGAAAAGCTTCTAATTCGGTGCGATCTAAGCAAGTGTAGAGTTGTATTAATTTAGACTTTATCATACCATAAAGTTACCATAAAAAACAGACAAAATTAGTTTTTTGTGTTCGACAAACGAAATGCAATGCCTTATCTTTGGAATATCAAGCTTGTATTCAGGTCGCACAAAGCACGTTTAGTATTCTATCAAACCTCCTGCAAATTATAAAATGATGAACATAGTACCACAAAAAAAAACGCTTCAAGGCTTAGGCATTCTATTCTGCCTACTCTTTTATAACCCTTGGGTTTACGCACAAATTACAGCGATTCCAGATGCTAATTTTGAACAAGCATTAGTGACACTAAATATTGATTCTGATGGCTTAGTCAATGGACAACTACTGAATAGCGATGCTGTTGGCGTGCAAACGCTAAATGTGAGCGCAAGCAATATTGCCGACTTAACAGGAATTGCAGCATTTACAAACTTAAATGTTTTAATCGCCAATGACAATCAACTGACTACGGTAGATTTATCGTCTAATGTTCTTTTAAGGAGCGTGGATATGACCTACAATCAACTGACCAGTTTTAATGTATTGAGCAATACCATTCTTCAGAACTTCGATGTGTCTAATAACTTGTTGACGACGATAGATTTGCCCAACACAACGACCTTAACAAACATAAAATTTCAATTCAATGACTTGACGAGCATAGATTTATCTAACTTGACAGCCTTAGAGTATCTCTATTGTCAACGAAATCAATTAGCAAGCTTAGATCTATCCAATAACTCGGCTCTAAAATACCTTGATTGCGCACATAATTTGTTTACAAGTTTAGATGTATCCAATAAAGTAGATTTATATGGCATTTCTTGTCCATACAATACATTGACAAGCCTAGTGGTTGTTAATAATCCTGCTTTAGTCTATCTATATTGTTTTGACAATCAACTAACGAGCCTTGATGTACTCAATGCCCCCCTATTGGAAGCCTTAAGGTGTTCCGAGAACCAATTGACGCAGCTAAGTTTTCCTAGCAGTACTTTGTTAAGCATATTAGACGCTTCCGAAAACCAATTGTCAAGCCTTAATCTGTTGCATTGTACTTTGATGCGGACCTTAGATCTTAACGACAATGTTTTAAGCACCTTGGATCTTACCACACAGGCATCGCTAAATACCTTAAATGTTGAGAACAACCAATTAACAACACTGGACCTGTCAGGCAATCCTTTGTTGTGGTCTTTTACTGGAAATAATAATAATTTGATCGGGCTTGATTTGACCAATAATACAAATTTGAGAACCATTTATTGTGGCAATAATCAATTAACCAGCATTGTAGCGCCCAACAATACGAACCTATCTTATCTCCAATGTAATGACAATCAGTTGACCACACTAAATATTCTGAACAGTCCCAACTTATCGGGGATTAGTTGTGGGAACAACCAATTGATGCAGTTGGAAATGCCCAACAGTGCTGCCTTGACGGGAATCTATGCCAATGGAAATCAGTTGACGACCTTTAATGGAGCCAATCACCCAATCCTAACAAGTTTAGCGGTTAGTGACAATCTATTCAGGAGTATTGATGTTTCTGACAACCCTCTTTTAGAAGATTTTTTAATAGAAAATAACTTATTAACAGCCCTAGACGTTTCTCAAAACCCATTATTAACAAGATTGGTTTGTTCCAACAATAACATTAGTGGCATGTTGGATGTCACCAGAAATCCGAACCTACATACCTTATACTGTCATTTTAATCAACTGCTAAGATTGCAACTCGCCAACACCAATATTAACTTGATGTATGCACATTCCAACCTTTACGGTTTGGCCATCTGTGTGCCTGATACGGCAGCCGCTTTAGCCAAACCAACTTTTGGTCAAATTGCTTGGGTGAAAGCCCCCGATGCTCGTTATGTGTCGGACAATTGTTATATAATGGCGGTAAGAGGACGGGTGGCGATAGACAGCATCGTCGATTGTATTCCAGATAGTACCGAGCGAGGATTAATCAACCAATTGGTTCGATTTGAGCGAGGAGCAGATGTTTTTTATTCGACGACATACAATGCGAACGGGGAGTATCTGACCCACTTAGATACAGGGACGTATGTTGTGTCGCTAGTGCCTCGAAGTGCTTATTGGCAAGCTTGCCCGATTAGTCAAACGATTGTAGTGGATACCAATAGTCTTGTACAAAATTTAGATTGGGCGATGGAGCCGATTTTATCCTGTTCGGAGCTTCAAGTAGACATTTCTGCGCCCTTTTTGAGGATCGTTGGTGGGGGCAATTATTACACTGTTAGTTATTGTAATTATGGAACGATTGCAGCAGCAGCTACTTATGTCGAAATTGATTTAGATCCTGCCTTAAGGGTACTTAGTTCAAGCCTTCCCATTCTAAATCAAGTTGGAAACCTATACACCTTTAATGTAGGAAATCTAGAAAGTATGCAGTGTGGTAACTTTAGAATTTATGTTGAACTAGATTCAATGGCTCATTTTGGACAAACGCATTGTACCGAGGCACATATTTATCCAGATACGGTTTGTCTCCCTAACATTTGGGTTCACTCAAGGTTGGCAGTAGATGCACAATGTCAAAACGATACGGTCACTTTTACGATCAATAATTATGGGGCAGCGATGGGGCAGCCAAGCAGGTATTATGTATTTGAAGACAATATTATGATGCGCCAAAGTACTTTTCAGATTGGGCTAGGAGGTGCGCAACAAGTGCTTCAGGCAGCAGATCCAGGCAAAACCTATCGCATTATTGCGAAGCAAGAAATGGGCTACCCTCCTTTGTTGGGCGATTCGCTCATAACGGCTGCTACAGAAGGCTGTAATCCGTTTTTAAATGGTTCTTTTAATACTGGATTTATAACCCAGTTTTCAAATGGAAATAGCGCTCCTTTTATTGCGGTAGATTGTCAACAAAATATTGCTTCTTATGATCCAAATGACAAAAAAGCACAACCCGCAGGATACGATATAACGAATCATTATATCTATGATTACACGGCATTAGAGTATAAAATACGGTTCCAAAATACAGGAACGGATACCGCTTTTAATATTACAATACTAGATACGATTTCTCCTTATTTGGATTTGGCAACCTTAGAAATGGGGGCGAGTAGCCACCACTATACTTGGAGCATTCAGAACGGAACGATATTAAAGGTTCATTTCCCTAAGGTTATGTTGCCTGATAGTAATGTCAACGAGCCGCTTTCCAATGGATTTTTCCGCTATAAAATTGAGCAAAAATCAAATAATTCAATCGGCACGATCATCAACAATACAGCGGCTATTTATTTTGATCGTAATCCTCCAGTACTGACCAATACAACCTGGCATACGGTCGGGGAAGATTTTGTAAGGATTGTTTTATTGGATCAAAAAACTGTTTTGGGTGAAAATATCGAAGTGAAGGTGTATCCCAATCCGTTTAATCAAAGGACGACTTTAGAAGTGATTGGAAAAGACTACGATCAATTAGAATTAAGTGTTTTTGATGTCACAGGTCGTTTGGTGAAAAGCCTCCAATCAAGCGCACAAAATCGCATCCAATTGACAAGGGACGGAATGACAGAAGGAGTTTATTTTTATGAACTAAAAGGAAATGGCGAACTAGTGAATACTGGTAAAATGGTTGTGCAATAGTCTTACTTACTGCTATTTCGAAACAAAGTATTAGTTCTTTCGGAGGCTTCTTAGTTTTTTAGACTGCAAGCAACTTGTTTTGTAGAACCCTTTTTTGTAGAAACCGATCTCTTATAGGATTGATTTCATTCCTTAGGCAAGACAAGATGAAGTCCTTTTTTTTGCGAAACATCCGTTAAGAATAAGAGTGTCTAAGAGGCGTCTTTTATCGCTAGATGCCTGCTTATAACAACTCGATTTGTTGCAGCAACCAATCTCTTTCAGCTAAGGGGTTGGTTGTTTTTATTTCCTCCAACAAGGCTTTTTTGGCAGCTTTGTCATAAGGCTTTATATAGATCAACTTCCTCGTTAAACTAATGATGTTTTTATACACTTTTTTATGATAAGCAATCACTTGTTTGCGTTGCAAATAACGACTAAAGCTGACCAAGAGTGCTTCTAAGCTGTCCCAACTTTTTTCTTCGTAATAAATTTCTAATAGCATCGTTTTTGAATCTAGATTCAGAAAAATATCATCGTATTCTATTTGCGTTAAGAGCTGTTGTGCTTTTGTGTACTCTTTTTGTTTAAAGAATAATTTAGCCGTCGTATAATGTTGGTAATTTTCTTGAAACTGTTGGGGTAAAAAATGGACATAAGTAGGAATGAATTGCGCCACCCAACTAAACTCTTCCAATTTGAGCCCTAAGCCAACAATATTCAAATAAGCGAACCGACTTAAATAACCTTGCATCAAAACCGCCTGTTCTAAGCCCCAACGATACCATTCAAAGCCTTTTTTGACAAAGGATTTTTCATTGGTGTTTAAACGTTTGATACAGTAATTAATCAACAACAATAAGACTTCGTTTTGTTCTTGTTTGTTTAGTAATTGGTAGTGCTCTAAAAATAGTTTTTCTGCGGTTTCAAAATAGTGACTATGCTCTTTGGTCTCAAGCGATTGGTAAATGTTGTAATACAATAAAATGACAGGATGTTTACTAGCAGCGGCATCGACTAGAATGGCATCCAACAAGCGAATATTATAATCTTGTGGGGTAATGTTTTTGTGAGAACTAGCCGTACAAGCATATTTGAGTGTAGACAAGGAGTAGAAGTCGGTCAAATTATTGAATATTTTGGGCAAATTAGTTTGTATGCTTCGGTTTTGAGTGCCCTTCAACTCAAATTTATTTTCCTCTATTTCAAACAAATGCAAACTTGTTTTAGCATTTCTAGTTGCTATCGAATCGACTTTATGACCGAGTTTTTCTAATTCCAAACGAGCTAGTTGGTGCAGGTTTCGTTTCTGCAAGGTTTGAATTAGTTTTTTATTACAATCAAAATCATCTAAAACTGCTTCATAATATCCAATAAATTTTTTTAATAATTCTAAAGCATAATTCATTAAATAACTGAGCTTTGCTTCTGAATATTTTTGACTTGGATATAAATAAGTAAATAGGCGTTTTTTTTGAACCGTCGTTTTGCTAATGATTCGCCTAGACGCAAGAAAATCAAATACTTTAATGCTGTCTTGATGCTTATTGTGTATAGGAGAGCGCACCCAGTTTTTGAGTACTCGAAGCTCTTTGTTACTAAGCGTTTGGTATAGGCGGATCAATCGACTGTTTATCATCTTGTAATAATACAAAAGTGCTTTGTTTTTTCCAAGAAGTGTTCAATTTTGTCTTTTTAAATTAGAATTTGCTGACTTATCTTTGATTCAAAGAAATACGAAACACTAAAAATTAAAGTACTAAAAGATGAAGAAGATGAACCTAAAATTTTTAATGGCGACATTGTTTAGCCTATTTTTTATGACCGCGTCCTATGGACAAGGGTGGGAGCAAGATTATTACATAGATACCATGAGCAGTGCCTTAGATCAAACGATGGATAATGGGTATATTATTCTCATGAACAACCCTAATCATTCGGGAATGCGTAATTCACAACTAATAAAAACAGATGTTAATGGAGATACCTTATGGACAAAAAAAGTAGATATACCTGCTAATAATTATTGTGATCTTAAGAATATTGGTCAAACAGCCGATGGAGGGTATATTTTAGGAGGAGAAAATAGAGTATTGGGAAATATTGCTTTTTATTTAGTGAAAACAGATGCTAATGGAGATACCTTATGGACAAAGAATTATAGAGGATTAGGGAGAGCATTTTTTGCTAGTGTTCAACAAACAACAGATGGAGGCTATATTGTAGTCGGTACGACTACTGCTGTTGGAGTGTCTAATTTAGATATCTACTTAATAAAGACAGATGCTAATGGTACTGTCTTGTGGACGCAAATGTATGGAGGGACGAATGATGATGAAGGAGCAGATGTTCAACAAACAACAGATGGAGGCTATATAGTGATAGGTTCGTCTGATGATGTTAATTCAAGGGATGCTTATGTAATTAAAACAGATGCTAGCGGTAATGCATCATGGACACAGAGGTATGGAGCAGTGGGAACGGATGAAGATGGATTTAAAATTCAACAAACACCTGATGGAGGCTATATTCTAGGGTCGAGTTTAGTGGATACTGTCGTTTTAACTAAAATAGATGGATTAGGAGTGATGCAGTGGACCCAATCTTATGGAGTTCTTTATCAGGAGACTATTGTAGATTTATTACAGTTTAATGGTACAGGTTATTCTTTAGTAGGAACAATCTATACTGGAGAAAATTATATATTGAGAGTAGATAATTCAGGTGCCTTGATGTGGAATAGCCTTAATAATAATATTTTTGTTTGTTATAAAGATGCTGTAGCAGTAGGGAATGGTTATGCATTATTGGGAAATAGAAGATATGATTGGACTCCAGCAAATGTACCACAATCTGTATTCTTATGGCGACTAGATTCACTAGGAAATACAGTCACAAACAATATCAAAGGAAACATTTTTAACGATACCAGTTTTGATTGTTTGAAAGATAGTGGAGAGCGAAATTTTGAAGGGATTGTTGTCACAGCGGTTGGAAGTAATCGAACTTGGTATGGAACAACAGACAGTTTAGGTAGTTATTGCATTTTAGTGGATACAGGGGCTTATGTTGTATCAATAGATGAACCTGTTTATTGGCAAGCTTGTGCGAATAATATATCGGTGACATTTACTAATCTTTATACAAATGATACGATAGATTTTCCGCTTCAAGCACAGATGAATTGCCCTCTAATGCAGGTAGATTTGTCTGCACCATTTATAAGAACCAACAGTACAGGAAGTAACTATACGGTTAATTATTGTAATAATGGAACAGTTGACGCAATCAATGCTTCTGTTGAAGTAACAATAGATGCAGATTTAGATATACTCAATACTAGTTTGCCTATCGCTAGTCAAGTAGGAAATACACTAACGTTTAATATTGGAAATGTAAATTATGGAGATTGTGGTAGTTTTACCATTCAAGTAAGAGCGAACACGACGGCAATTCTTGGTCAAACGCATTGCTCACAAGCGCATATTTTTCCAGACAGTTTGTGTTTGCCAGCTTGGACAGGAGGCGTTATTGATCCAAATGTTACTTGTCAAAATGATAGTGTTACTTTTGAATTGGAAAATATAGGAACGGGCTTATTTAATTCAGAAACCTATTATGTTTTTGAAGATCATGTTATCATGCGAACAGGGAACACAGGGAATATTTCCTCAGGAGGTTCTTTTAATTTAACGATGGCAGCAGATACAGGAAAAACATATCGTATGTCCGTTCCTCAAAACGTTGGATATCCAGCATTGTTAGGCGACAGCATTGCCTCTGTAGCAATAGAAGGTTGTGTCCCTTATTTGACAGGGGCGTTTAATACAGGCTTTATTACGCAATTTCCCAATGGAAACAGTGCGCCATCTATAGCCGTAGATTGTCAAGCCAATAGAGGTTCTTATGACCCTAATGACAAAGCCGCTCAACCAAAAGGATACGATGCACAACATTATATCTATAGTTATACGGATTTAGATTACAAAATTCGCTTCCAAAATACAGGAACAGATACCGCCTTCTTAGTTGTTATTCGGGATACGATTTCTCCTTTGTTGGACTTGTCTACTTTGACAATGGGCGCAAGTAGCCATAATTATACTTGGAGAGTCTATGGAGAACGTGTTTTAGAAATTACATACGAAAATATCCTGTTGCCAGACAGTACCACCAACGAGCCTGCTTCTAATGGATTTGTCCGTTATAGAATTGAGCAAACTGCTGGAAATGTTGTAGGGGATGTGATTTATAATGGGGCCGATATTTACTTTGATTTTAATGCTCCAATTCAAACCAATCAAACCTTCCATACTATTGGGGAAAACTTTGTAACCATCATGTTGGATCAAACCACTATATTGGACGAAGCAATTGACGTAAAAGTCTATCCAAATCCATTTACACAAAATGCAAGCTTGGAAGTACAAGGAAAAGACTACAAGGAACTGCAATTGACGATTTATGATGTGTCAGGAAGAATGGTTTTAGAAAAACAAGCGTATTCAAACAATACAATAGAACTGTCTAGAGGTAATTTACAGCCAGGCATTTATTTCTATCAATTGTTGGGTGATGCTGCCTTGATTAACACAGGCAAACTAATTGTTCAATAAGAACAGGGGCATATTTTAGGATAACAACTCGATTTGTTTCAACAACCAATCTCTTTCAGCTAAGGGGTTGGTTGTTTTTATTTCTTCCAACAAGGCTTTTTTTGCGGCTTTGTCATAAGGTCGTCCCCAATAAAAACTTTCTAATTCCAAATTAGTTAAATGTGGCATATTACGCTTCTCTAAAAACTAAATAAGCTTCTTATTGTTATCAAATTCATCTAAAACTGCTTCATATTTTCCAAGAAAATATTTTAAAATATCTAAAGCATAATTCATTAAATAACTGAGCTGAAACTCTTTGTTAATAAGCGTTTGGTATAGGCAGATTGATCGACTGTTTATCATCTTGTAATAATACAAAAGTGCTTTGTTTTTTCCAAGAAGTGTTCAATTTTGTCTTTTTTAATTGGAATTTGCTGACTTATCTTTGATTCAAACATTGATGAAAACACTAAAATATAAATAAGATGAGATTAAAAAATTTAATTTTGATGGCTACATTTTTTAGCCTATGTTTAATGACAAAATCCTATGGACAAGGTTGGGAGAAATATTATCAGAATGACACACTAAGGGGAGAGGCGAAAACTGTGGCTAGAACTTCAGATAATGGGTTCATTATTTCTTCTAGAGAATATCTGCATAATAATACCCCTCGGATGAACAATGAACTCATAAAGACGGATGTAAATGGAGATACTTTATGGATTAAAAAATTAGATTTTACGAATAATCCGAATAATGTTTCAAATCCAATTTCTTTTTCTTGTATAGAACAAACAACAGATGGAGGTTATATTCTGGGAGGAGTCGTTAGTGGATCTGGTACGTATTTGGTAAAAACAGATGCTAGTGGAGATACCTTATGGACCAAAACATATGGAATAGGCTCTTCGTATGGTTTGGCTATAGAACAAACAGCGGATGGAGGTTATATCTTAGCTAGTAATCATGTAATTAAAACGGATGCTAATGGTGTTGTTTTGTGGACTAAAAATTATGGATATTCAGGAACTGCGTATGCTAGTAGTCTAGACCAGACAACGGATGGAGGTTATATCATTACTGGTATTATTCAGGGCGCAGCGGGGTTGGGTACGCCTGTTTACTTGGTGAAAACGGATGCTATTGGAGATACAGTATGGACTCAAAGATATTCTCTAACAGTAGTAGGTCATAACTATGGATATGAAGTACAAGAGACATCTGATGGTGGGTATATATTGGGTTCCATGAATGGTTTGAGTGAGGCAGAGTTGACTAAAGTAGATGGGCAAGGAATAGTACAATGGAGTCAAGTATATGCAAATACTTATGATGTAAAATCTTTATTACAAACTAATGATGGGGGGTATATATTAGTGGGAAACTTGGATAATCGTAATAATTACATATTAAAAACAAACAACATAGGTACTGTAATCTGGAATCGTGAAATAACACATCTCAGTCAAGTGAATCGGCTTCGTAGCTATTTTGTGGATGCTGTCGTTGCAGGTGATGGATATGCAATATTGGGACATCAAGACGCGCTAACATATCAAAATATTAATCATAATGATTATAATGAGAGTATCTTTTTATTAAGAACAGATTCGCTAGGGCAAACCATCACAAACAATATCAAAGGAAACATTTTTAACGATACCAGTTTTGATTGTTTGAAAGATAGTGGAGAGCGAAATTTTGAAGAGGTTGTTGTCACAGCGGTTGGAAGTAATCGAACCTGGTATGGAACAACAGACAGTTTAGGGAATTATTGCATTTTAGTGGATACTGGTTCGTATGTTGTTACGGTAGATGAACCTGTTTATTGGCAAGCTTGTGCGAATGATGTGCCAGTGACGATTACTACTGTCTATACAAATGACACGATAGATTTTCCACTCCAAGCACAGGTAAACTGTTCTATGATGGAAGTAGATTTGGCTGCACCATTTATAAGAAGAGCAGGACCAGGAAGTGCCTATATGGTTAATTATTGTAACAATGGAACGATTGATGAAATCAATGCCTCAGTTGAAGTAACGATTGATGCCGATTTGGATATACTGAGTACAAGTTTACCGATCGCTAGTCAAGTAGGAAATACCTTAACGTTTAATATTGGAAATGTAAACTATGGAGACTGTGACCACTTTACGATTCAAGTAAGAGCAAAAACGACTTCTTTGTTGGGTCAAACGCATTGTTCGCAAGCGCATATTTTTCCAGATAGTTTGTGTTTGCCAGCTTGGACAGGAGGCGTTATTGAACCTAGTGTCAATTGTCAAAACGATAGTGTTGCTTTTCGATTAGAAAATATAGGAAGTGGCGTATTTAATTCAGAAACCTATTATGTTTTTGAAGATCATGTTATCATGCGAACAGGGAACACAGGGAATATTTCCTCAGGAGGTTCTTTTAATTTAACGATGGCAGCAGATACAGGAAAAACATATCGTATGTCCGTTCCTCAAAACGTTGGATATCCAGCATTGTTAGGCGACAGCATTGCCTCTGTAGCAATAGAAGGTTGTGTCCCTTATTTGACAGGGGCGTTTAATACAGGCTTTATTACGCAATTTCCCAATGGAAACAGTGCGCCATCTATAGCCGTAGATTGTCAAGCCAATAGAGGTTCTTATGACCCTAATGACAAAGCCGCTCAACCAAAAGGATACGATGCACAACATTATATCTATAGTTATACGGATTTAGATTACAAAATTCGCTTCCAAAATACAGGAACAGATACCGCCTTCTTAGTTGTTATTCGGGATACGATTTCTCCTTTGTTGGACTTGTCTACTTTGACAATGGGCGCAAGTAGCCATAATTATACTTGGAGAGTCTATGGAGAACGTGTTTTAGAAATTACATACGAAAATATCCTGTTGCCAGACAGTACCACCAACGAGCCTGCTTCTAATGGATTTGTCCGTTATAGAATTGAGCAAACCACTGGAAATGTTGTAGGAGATGTGATATATAATGGGGCCGATATTTACTTTGATTTTAATGCACCAATTCAAACCAATCAAACCTTTCATACCATTGGCGAAAACTTCGTGACGATTATATCAAGCCAATCCACTATTTTGGACGAATTAGTTGAAGTAAAAGTTTATCCAAATCCATTTACACAAAATGCAACCTTGGAAGTAGAAGGAAAAGACTACAATGAACTACAGTTGACGCTTTATGATGTGTCAGGAAGAACGGTTTTAGAAACACAAGCGTATTCAAACAATAGAATAGAACTGTCAAGGGGTAATTTACAGCCAGGCATTTATTTCTATCAATTGTTAGGAGATGATGCGCTGATTAATACAGGAAAACTAATTGTTCAATAAGAGCAGATTAGCGTTTTAAGATAATAATTCGATTTGTTTCAACAACCAATCTCTTTCAGCTAAGGGGTTGGTTGTTTTTATTTCTTCCAACAAGGCTTTTTTTGCGGCTTTGTCATAAGGCGGTAAGGACATCAATTTTCGAGTTAAACTAATGATGTTTTTATAAACTTTCTTATGATAAGCAATCACTTTTTTGCGTTGTAAATAACGACTAAAACTAACCAAGAGGGCTTCTAAACTATCCCAGCTTTTTTCTTCGTAATAAATCTCTAACAAGATTGTTTTTGAATCTAAATTTAGAAAAATATCATCGTATTCTATTTGTGTTAATAAGCGTTGCGCTTTGGCGTATTTTTTTTGTTTGAAGAGCAATTTAGCCGTCGTGTAATGTTGGTAATTTTCTTGAAATTGGCTGGGTAAATATTGAATGTATTGTGTGATAAACTGTGCGACCCAATCAAATTCAAACAATTGCAAGCCCATGCCCACTATGTTTAGATAGGCAAAGCGGCTTAACTTGTTTTTTTGAATCAAAACAGCATGTTCTAAACCCCAACGATACCATTCAAATCCTTTTTTGACAAAAGACTCCGCATCTATACTCAAGCGCCTTTTTATACAATAGTTGATTAGTAATAATAAAATTTCATTTTGTTCTTGTGGTAATAATTCTCTGTAGTGCTTCAGAAAAAGAGCGCCCGCTTGCTCAAAATAAAGCCCAGTGTCCAATTCCCTTTGACTTAGCGTTTGATATAAATTATAATAAAGTAAGACAATCGGATGTTGACTCTGTACGGCTTCCTCCAAAATTCCATCTAACAAGGGAATCGTATAATTTTGCTGCGTGATGTTACTATGAGAACCTGCAACGCAAGCATATTTGAGCATCGACAAGGTATAGAAATCTGTCAAATGGGTAAATATCTTTGGCAAATTGGTTTGAATACTACGGTTTTGAGTTCCTCTTAGTTCAAATGAATTGCGCTCTAATTCAAAGAGCTGTAAGCTGTTGGCAGCGTTTTGGCTTGCTTTATTACGAACCTCAATATTTAATTTGTCTAACTCTATGCGAGCCAAATCCGATAGATTCCGCTCTTTTAGACCTTCAATAATATTTTTTTGATAGTCAAAATGATCCGAAACTGATTGATTATATCCAACAAATTTTTTTAATAAATTAAAACAAGAATTCATTAAGTAACGCAAGCGTTCTTCTTTGTACGTTTCGCTTGGGAATATAAATTTATAAGCCCTTTCTTTTTGTAAGGTGATACTAGATAAAGTATGTCTAGAGTGTATGAAATTGAATAGTTTGAGGCTGTTTTGATGCTGATTGTGGATGGGGGAATTTATCCATAATTTGAATTGTCGTATTTCCTTTTTATTTAGGGTCGAATGGAGGCGGATTAGGCGGCTTTTTATCATGCTATAATGATACAAAACTTATCCTTAATATCCAACAAATAAGTTTTTTTGTCTTTGTATTATCTAAGCTGCTGAACTATCTTTGTTAGGAACAGTAAAAAAATCAGATGACCATTCCTTAAAAGAATTGATAAAAACAGCAAAATATAAATATTATGAAACTAAAAATTTTAATGGCGGCCTTGTTTAGCTTATGCTTGGTAACGGCTTCCTACGGACAAGGTTGGGAACAATACTATTATAATGATACCATTCCTACGGCGTATGCATTAGACCAAACGGCAGATAATGGTTTTATCCTTGCTACATCGTATTCCAACAGTGTTACTTATGAGGAGACGCATCTGCTTATAAAAACCGATGTAAATGGAGATACCTTATGGACGAAAGAGCTAGATGCAATAGTGAACAATTATTATTATCTAACGGATATACAACAAACGACAGATGGTGGATACATTCTAGCAGGAGAAATTAATTTGATTAATGGGAAAGATATGTATTTGGTGAAAACCAATGCCCTTGGAGATACCCTTTGGACGAACCATTATGGTGGAACAGGGCTAGAGTATTGTAGTGCTGTTCAACAGACCTCAGATGGTGGTTATATCGTTGTAGGGACGACTACTCTAACAGGGAATAATAGAGACCTTTACTTGGTGAAAACAGATGCTAATGGAACTGTTTTGTGGACGCAAACGTATGGCGGAACGGGGTATGATCTTGGAAAAGATGTTCAACAAACAACAGATGGTGGTTATATCGTGATTGGTTCTATTGATCAAGGAGCAGGAAATGACAAAGATGTTTATTTAGTTAAAACCGATGTGAACGGTACGATAACATGGACACAAACTTATGGAGCCGTAACGGATATTGATGAAGGCGTTCGTGTCAGTCAAACAGCAGATGGCGGATATATATTAGGTGCTACGGCATTTATTTCAAGCGGTGGTAGCAATATATTTTTAAGAAAAGTAGATGGATTAGGTGTGATACAATGGAGTCAATCGTTTGGGACTGGAAACTATTACAGCCTTAATTCTTTATTGCAAACAAATGATGGAGGCTATCTTTTAGTCGGTCAACAAAGCTATGGAGAAAACTACATGTTAAAAACAACTGATTTAGGTGTTTTGGAATGGAACAATGTAAGAGCTGATAATAATAATACTTTCGTAGAGGCAGTAGTTGTCGGAAATGGATATGCAGTTGTAGGGCATCAATGGGCAGATTGGAATAACCCATCTATTGAAGAGCATGTGTATTTATACAAGACAGATAGTGTCGGAAATACACATTTGAACTTAATCAAAGGAAATATATTCAATGATGTGAATACGAATTGCTCAAAAGATCTTGGAGAACAAGATTTTACAGGCATTATCGTAAGTGCAGTAGGGAGCAGCAGAACTTGGTATGGGACGACGGATGCTTTAGGGAACTATTGTATTCGAGTAGATACGGGGGCGTATGTTGTGCATTCAAATGAGCCTACGTATTGGTTAGCTTGTGCTAATAATATATCGGTCACTTATCCTAATTTTTATACCATTGATACGATAGATTTTCCATTGCAAGCGCAAGTAAATTGCCCTATGATGCAGGTTGATTTGTCGGCACCATTTATAAGAAGAACTGGTGGAGGAAGTCGCTACACTATTAATTATTGTAACAATGGAACGATTGATGCCATTAATGCCTCTGTTGAGGTAAGCCTTGATGCAGACTTAGATGTAGTAAGCACGACTTTACCAATCGCAAGTCAAGTAGGAAATGTGCTAAGTTTTAACCTTGGAGATGTTCCATATGGTGACTGTGGTCAATTTTATATCCAAGTAAGAGCGAATGCCAATGCTATTGTTGGTCAAACACATTGCTCGGAAGCGCATATTTTCCCAGATAGTTTATGTTTACCAGTTTGGACAGGAGGAACAATTGAGGCTAGTGCAAATTGTCAAACAGATAGCATTGCCTTTAAGTTTGAAAATGTAGGAAGTGGCTTATTTAATTCAGAAACGTATTATGTTTTTGAAGATCACTTTATCATGCGTACTGGAAATACAGGTAACATTCTAAACGGAAATGATTTTAATTTGACCATTGCAGCAGATTCAGGAAAAACGTATCGTATATCCGTACCTCAAAACACAGGCTTTCCTAAATTACTAGGGGATAGCATCGCTTCGGCAGCTGTTGAAGGTTGTTTGCCTTATTGGAATGGAATGTTTAATACAGGCTTTATTACGCAGTTTTCGAATGGAAATGCTTCTCCATTTATAGCCGTAGATTGCCAACAAAGTAGAGGTTCCTTCGATCCGAATGACAAGGCGGCTCAACCCGCAGGTTATGATGCAGCACACTATATTTATAGTCATACCGATTTAGATTATAAAGTGCGTTTCCAGAACACAGGAACAGATACCGCCTTTTTAGTTGTGATTCGGGATACGATTTCTCCTTTGTTAGACTTGTCTACGCTCGAAATGGGCGCAAGCAGCCATAATTATACTTGGAGAGTGTACGGAGATCGTGTTTTAGAAATTACGTATAACAATATCTTGTTGCCAGATAGCACAACGAATGAGCCCGCTTCTCATGGCTTTATTCGCTATAGAATTGAGCAACAGGCAGGAAATATTGTTGGCGATGTGATTTACAATGAAGCAGATATTTACTTTGATTTTAACGCTCCAATTACAACGAACGAAACGTATCACACGATTGGTGACAACTTTGTAACTGTTATGTTGACTCAAACAACTGTTTTGGACGAGGCAATTCAAGTAAACGTTTATCCAAATCCATTTACACAAAATGCAAGCTTGGAAGTAGAAGGAAAAGACTACCATGAATTGCAGTTGACCATTTATGATGTGTCTGGAAGAATGGTTTTAGAAAAACAAGCGTATTCAAACAATAGAATAGAATTGTCAAGAGGTAATTTACAACCTGGCGTTTATTTCTATCAATTGTTGGGCGATGCTGCTTTGATTAATACAGGAAAAATCGTTGTTCAGTAAGACAACAACAACATGAAATTATAAGTTGATTTAGCAACTGGTCTCTTTTAAGAGATTGGTTGCTTTTTTTGTTTTGGAATAAGTAGATGGATAAAAAAGGCCCCACCAGGGAGTAGCAGCCTAGCTAATTTTAAGGGGGGCTTTGACAACTCAATCCCCGTAGCTAATTTTTGCCACAGCGGACTCTTTTGGGTAAGTATGGTTTCAGACACTTTTAAAGTGTCTGAAACCATACTTATAGGGACTGGCAAAAAGGTCAAAGAACCTTTTTTATTTAAAGACGATGCGCTTCAATGGAAACAGGTGGCTCATTAGTACAAATTCCAGCATCACAACGAATAATATCCAAATCAAAGGTTAAATAGTCTCCATCTGCGGACAAATCACCATGTCCTATAATCTCAAAATCAGTTGTCGTATCATAATGACAAATATTGAGTGGAATATCAATATGTCCTGCACCATAAACTTCGCCAACCAAGGTACAATTGGTGCCATAAATTCCATTATTTCCATATCCTGTGACGGCAATTTCTAAACCGTTTCCATTAGCCTCTAGAATTTCTATATCATAATGAAACGATTCGTTCGTATTGGTGTTTGGATTATAAAAACGTTCTACGGCATGATACGTTCCCAAAAATGGATAACGTTCGTCGATGTGGTCGTGGTCGTCAACGTGTACATGACAGCTAAAAAGCAACATCGAAAAGCTTAGCAATAGTAATTTTGAGAGTAGATTTGTTATCTTTACCATAGTGAATTTGTTTAAAAATGAAGTGTATAATGTGTTTGTTTATTATAAAACAAAAAGTATACTGAAAACGGTTAAAGGCATTTTTTTAACATTTAATAGAACAATAAGTAGGAAGTTAATTGCATGATTTTTAATGGACAAAAAATACACTTTATCTTTTTTTTTAGTATTGTCCTGATAATAAGTCTATTGTACTGTTTTGTTCTGCTAGAAAGAACGGTTTTTTTTAATAAAAATAGATTTTAAATAGGAAGAGTTTATATGAAAGACAAAGAGGAAAAAAAAGAGAGCGCCTTACATATTTCCAAAGGCAAATCGGTCGAATCTAACATCAATCAAAACTTTAAACGCAAAAAGCGTCGTCAAAGAACGCTACAAGAATTCTTAGAAGGCATTTTAGATGGCAATAGAGTTGTGTTGAGCCAAGCAATTACGTTGATTGAAAGTACCCAAAGCCAACATCAAGCCTTAGCACAACAAATCATTGAAGCCTGTTTGCCCTACAGTGGAAAATCCCTTCGGATCGGCTTAACAGGCACGCCAGGCGTTGGGAAAAGTACGTTTATTGATAGTTTTGGACAGGTTATTATAAACGAAAATCGGCAATTAGCCGTTTTGGCAATTGACCCCAGTAGCCAATTGACCAGAGGTAGTATTTTGGGCGATAAAACGCGCATGGAAACACTCTCTGTACACCCTAATGCCTTCATTCGTCCTTCAGCCGCAGGTGCGTCTTTGGGAGGCGTTGCCCGAAAAACAAGGGAGAGTATTATTTTGTGTGAAGCCGCTGGTTTTGATACCATTATTATTGAAACAGTTGGAGTAGGACAATCCGAAACGGCCGTGCATTCTATGGTTGATTTTTTCTTGTTGCTTCTATTGCCCAACTCTGGCGATGAGCTGCAAGGTATTAAACGGGGGGTTATGGAAATGGCAGATTTAATTGCCATCAATAAAGCCGATGGAGACGCATTACCTGCTGCGAAATTAGCCAAAAGACAGTGCCGAAATGGCTTGCATCTTTTTCCGCCCAAAGCCAGTAATTGGATTGCGACAACAGAACTCTGTTCTGCCTTAAATCAAACGGGTTTGGATAGAATTTGGCAACATATTCTTAGCTTTCAGAACCAAACGACCCTCAATGGTTATTTTCAAAAGCATCGACAAGAACAAGCAAAATATTGGCTGGAAGAGAGCATTCAGCAACAATTAAAACAATTGTTTTATCAGCATCCTAGTATAAAAAACACATTTACAACAATAGAACGGCAGGTAGTTGCTGGGCAGTTGTCCCCCTTTAAAGCAGCAGAATTATTGATGCATTCTTTTCAAGAAAAAAAATCTCTCTAAAGCTTTTTTCATGCCTTAGAGAGATTTTAGGAAAAATTATTTTGAACTGAAAGTATCTTTGTCAGGCACCGCTTGATCTTGTGGGCGACCTTTAAAATCGTCCATCGTATTGTGTATCCCAAATATTTTACCCGCAACAAAATCAAACATACGCTGTGGCAAAAGCCCTTTCAAGAGCGGAACAGATTTTACCATAAACGGCTCTTGTAAGATGATTTCATTATTTTTAACCGCCTCCATTATTTTATCAACAATATACTCAGGCGTCAAAATAGGTGTCATAAAGGGCGACTTAGCCCCGTCAAACATTCCTGTACTGATATAACTAGGCATTACCGTTGTTATATGCACCCCAGTTTCCTCGCGCTCCATTTCCAAACGAACCGACTCAGACCATCCAATAACCGCCCATTTACTAGCCGCATAAACCGACATGTTCGGATTGGCAATCAGCCCTGAAGCCGAAGCAAGGTTGATAATATGCCCTTCGCACTGGTCGATCATATCGGGCAAAAATTCTTTTGCAATATGCATCAAAGCCGACGTATTGATGTTAATGGTTTTTGTAATGTCTCGATGGCTGTGTTCTGCAAAAGGTTTTCCAACGACAATACCAGCATTATTAAACAGAATGTCAATGGTGGTATACGTATCTTTGGCTACCTTTGCAGCCCGCTCAATGTCTTCTAGGCTTGCAACATCGACAACTTCAATGTCAACAGTATAGCCTAGTTTTGCAAATTCAGATTTTGTTTTGAGAAGGTTAATTTCGTTAATGTCCCAAAGAATTACTTTGTAAGCTCGCAACTCCAAACAGCGTCTGGCAATGAGTTTGCCGATTCCCGATGCACCACCTGTTATCAGTACGCACCTGTTTTTTATTTGTGTCATAATATTGATTGATTGATTTGATTGTATAAATATACTACTTTTTAACCAAAAAATTTTTTAGATTCATTGCTTTTCTGCGCCTAGCGTCTTATTCTAGTCTTGTCTTTAGGCATAACCTCGGAATTAGTTGTGCAGGAAAAAGGGCCATAAAAATTAAAAACAAAACTTTAAATAGAAAAAACGATGTTTAAAATATCATTTGTAGAGCAGGTTGATGCGTCTTTTAATCATTATATAGTATCGAATAATAAGGGAACAAAAGCAGTGATATACCCTGTTTTAGGAGCTTCTTTACAACAGTTTTATGTCAATGAAACGCCAATTATTAATAACATAATCGAAACAGGAGCGGCTCCCAAATTATTGAATAGTTCTTGTTCTGCTGTTTTATTTCCTTTTGCGAACCGAATCAATAAAGGGCAATATCATTACGAAGGAACAGCGTATCAGTTAGCCTGTAATGAAACCAGTAGAGGGCACGCAATGCATGGCTTGGTGTATCGACAGGCATTTGATTTGTTGGACTCGACGGTTAAGGAAGACGCTGCAACCATACGATTTGTATACGAGCAAGACGATCAAGCAGCAGGCTTTCCATTTCCATTCAAAACGATCTTGACCTACACGTTGAGAAACGAAGGTTTGAGTTTGGAAGTGGCGGTAGAGAATATCGGAACGAAGCGTTTTCCTTTTAGCTTGGGTTGGCATCCCTATTTTTATAGTGAAAATCTAGAAAAGAGCGTCTTGTTGATGAACAGCCAAGAACAAATTCAAACCGATGAAAGGATGATTCCAACAGAAATTCAAGCCAATAATTTTCCCAAGCCATTGCCGCTAGATCAGCAACAGTTTGATACAGGATTTATTTTGGAAACACCAGAAATACAGTATAAAACCCCTGATTACGACCTGAAAATGACGATTGACCAAGAGATGGACCAACCTTATGTTCAATTATACATTCCCAATCATCGACAAAGTATTGCAATAGAGCCAATGACCGCAGCAACAGATTGTTATAATAATGGCTGGGGAACTAGAGAATTATTACCACAAAAAAAATATGCGGCTAGTTGGAGTGTAGAAGTAAGGACAAGGAGGGAATAATTAGAATTTATATTGGGGGGTGTTTGTGTATTTAAGTAAAGACAATAAAAGTTTCCTAAAAGGAAACTTTTTGTTATCTTTATCGTATAATATAGTAAACTACACATCATGAGAGTGCGTCTAACAAAAAAGAGAACTGTTGTTTTGTTTATGAGAAGCCATGCAGGAGCAAGAGCTTCCTTAAAGGAATGGTTGAGTAGGCTGAAATATGCTGAATGGGATATTCCACAAGATATGGTAGGAACTTTTGGGAGTAATAATATTGATATTTTAGGCAGTTATAAAGGTAAAAATAGTAATAGAGTTGTATTTGATATTGGAGGGAATAATTACCGTATCTTATGTTACTATCAATTTGGTGCTAATTATGTCAGGTTGTACATAAAATGGATTGGGACACATGCTGAATACGATAAGCTATGTGATGCTAATGAACAATATACAGTTTGTAACTATTAGATTAGTTTAAGTGTATTTAAGTTTATGTTACAGTGTACTAAGTAAATCTAAAAATCTAAAAATGGAAATCGAAAAATTATTAGTCATTAAGACAGATGAACAGTATTTTAACTATTGTGACTTATTAGAAAAACTGGCAACAGAGGACGAAGAAAAAT
>CACVAQ010000232.1:24275-25988 GCA_902727865.1 uncultured Aureispira sp.
AGTGTACTAAGTAAATCTAAAAATCTAAAAATGGAAATCGAAAAATTATTAGTCATTAAGACAGATGAACAGTATTTTAACTATTGTGACTTATTAGAAAAACTGGCAACAGAGGACGAAGAAAAATACTTACTTGAAATAGAAACCTTAGAAATACTGATTGAGGATTGGGATAAAAAACACAGTACTGTGGAGGATTTAGACCCAATAGATATTTTAAAGGGGCTTATGAAATCTCACAAAATAAAACAAGTTGAATTAGCGAATATGTTGAATATAAGTGAAAGCTATATGTCTAATATTTTAGCGAAAAGAAAAGGCATTTCAAAGAACGTTATATATAAATTATCAAAGCAGTTTAAAATGTCACAAGACGCATTTAATCGACCATTTCAATTAGTGAATGAGCTTAATAAAAGTGTTTCCAACGCTAATTTAATGAACACAACAAAAGACATGAGCAAGTATATATCTGAAACGGTTTGAGGAATTAAACAAAAATAAAAAAAAGGGAGGCATCAATTATTGATGCCTCCTTTTTGTATAAAAAAGGATCTAAACAACTGCTTAATCTACAATCATCGTATCGGTATCCAATTCTTGCTGTAGAATGTTTGCACGCAATTCGCGATATTCATATTGTTGCGTCCGCAATTGAGGCTCAAAACCAGCCTCAGCAATTGCTTTTTGAATACCATCTGCCGTAAAACGGAAGGCAGCACCAGCCGCAGAAACAACATTTTCTTCAATCATAATAGACCCAAAATCATTCGCTCCAGCATGCAAACAAGCCTGGGCAACTTGTTTCCCGACAGTCAACCAAGACGCTTGAATATTAACAATATTTGGCATCATAATTCGACTCATCGCAACCATGCGAATGTATTCATCACCAGTATACGTTCCACGTTTGTTGACCAAGCGTTTCAAGATCGTATCTTCATCCATAAAGGGCCAAGAAATAAAGGCTAAAAAGCCTTTTGCGTGCGCTGGTTTTTTGTCTTGAACTTCACGCGTCCAAACCATGTGTTCCATGCGTTCGTAATTGGTCTCAATATGCCCAAACATCATGGTCGCACTGGTCGTAATGTCCAACTGGTGGGCCGCTTCCATAACGTCTAACCATTCTTTTCCCGAACATTTTCCACGAGAAATTCTTCGACGCACTCGATCGTTTAATATTTCCGCTCCTGCGCCTGGCAAAGAATCCAAACCAGCCTCTTTTAAGGCTTGAAGGACTTCGGTATGAGTGGCTTTTTCTAGCTTGGCAATGTGTGCAATTTCTGGCGGTCCCAAGGCATGCAATTTCAAGGTAGGATAGAGGGCTTTTAATTCTCTGAATAGATTGACATAAAATTCCAAACCCAAATCTGGATGATGCCCCCCTTGTAACAAAAGTTGCTCTCCACCAAATTGGAACAGCTCCTCTATTTTTTGCTGATACTCAGGGATGGTCGTAACATAAGCCTCTCCATGTTTGGGACGGCGATAAAAATTACAAAATTTACAATTCGCAATACAAACATTAGTTGTATTAGAATTGCGGTCAATGATCCAAGTTACCTTGTTGTGCGGCACATGGTGTTGTTTGATTTTATTGCCAACATACATTAACTCTGCTGTTGTAGCATTTTCGAATAAAAATACGCCTTCTTCAGCTGTTAAGTAGTCTAACTTTAGGGCACGTTGAAGCAAATTATCTACCTGCATAAT
>CACVAQ010000233.1 GCA_902727865.1 uncultured Aureispira sp.
AAGCCTTTTATAAGGAAAAACAACGGGCTCGGAAAAATAAAAAATAAAATAAAAAAGCGTTTTTTTTTAAGAATAGTGGACGTTTTGAAATTTGTTGCGTTCTATTAATAAGTTGTCTTATGTTAAAATTACGTTATTTTATAATGCTGCATACTAAATGCCTTATTTAAACGTGTGCGTAGTTTTCGGATAAAAAAATTAGAGTAAAAAATCTGAGTACAGGACAATAAAATATTTTAAATAATATTAGAGCTTAAATCTATTCAAAACTAATCTTTAGATCGCTTCGCTTTTAGATTTTAGATCGCGTTGCTCTTAGATTTTAGACCCTATAAGAGCTTAATAGGGTCTAAAATCTAAGTTCTAAAAGCATGAGCGGAGAGAACGAGTAGTTTTGTGTTCATACACAAACTGGGCTGCTCGATCTAAGATCTAATAAAAGGGTGTTAAGTGGATTCAACATTTTATTAGATAGAAAAAACTTTTGTCCTGTACCTAGGTAAAAAATATAAAGAAACATTGCTTTTTGGGTCGTAATGTGTTTCGAGAGACTATCTTGCTACGATAGTCTCTCTTTTTTTAGTAGAATTTAATTAGAGATCACTCCTCCCTCGAAACCGCTTCTCCTTTTGTCCCCAAGACCTTCATTTCTACCCGTTGATTCCTCTGCCTGCCTGCTAGTGTTTTGTTGGTTGCAATGGGTTGGCGTTTTCCATAGCCTTTGTACCTTACTTGGTGGCTAGGAAGCCCCTTTTGAATTAAGTATTGGGCAACATTTTTAGCACGATCCATAGAAAGTTGATCACAGTAAGCATCCTCTGGCAGTCCATTGGTATGCCCTCCAATTTCAATTACAACCGATGGGTTTTTACTCAAAAAGACGTGCAAACGAGACAACTCTTTGGCGGCATGTTTGGTAATGTAAGCAGAGTCCGCAGGAAAAAAAGTATTGTTCAGACGAAATACTTGCCCTTTTTTTAATTGTGTAGGATCTAAATTATCTTCGAAATTTCCCCGACGTTGCACCGTTTTACCATATTCAACCAAAGAAGTAATTGAGAAATCATTGGTTGCGGTCTCGTTTTTTGTAGGCACAATTCGTTCCGATTCTACGCCTTTTTCAACCAAGTAGGCTTTCATTTTTTCGGCTTTACCTTGGCTTAGGCTGCCTAGTTTTATCGTCATTTCAGGATATTTTTCCATGAAAATAACTAAACGATCCAATTCTGGTGCTGCGTCAATCGAAAGCTCATTGGTGTTCCCCAAAAAGAAAATATTATTCAAGGGAATCGTCTCTCCAACTTCAATCGGATGCAAATATAAGGTAATATACATCTCTGTATATTCCTCTATTTTTCCCACGTCAATACTTTGGCTGACAGGATAGTAACCGCCTTTGAACGCCAGGAAGTTGTATTGATTGTCTGGGGGGAGAATCGCTTGATATTTGCCATCTTTACTACTGGATAAGGCATTTCCTTTTTCTTTATTGGTCCTCCAATCATAATAAATAATCTTGGCTCTAATGGGCTCTTTGGTAATCGCATTAAAGACCTTTCCTTTGACCAAAAGAACGGGTTCTGGGCGAGACTGAATTGGTGGAATGACCTCATAAACATCTTCTGCCCCAATGTGTTGTTCTCCTTGATTGGAAACAAAATAGGCTTTTGTACCAGAAGCCGCAACACTGTAATGCGCTTCCCATTTGTTGGAATTAATTTCAGGGCCTAAATTTTGTGGTGTAGACCAGTTTTTCCAAGTATCGTCCAGCCGTTTGGAGACAAAAATATCCATAGAACCATAGCCTCCATGCCCCGAAGAAGCAAAGTAAAGCGTTTTTCCATCGGCGGCTAAAAAAGGCGTACCATCTTCATAGCTGGTATTAATGGTGCTGCCAAGGTTTTTGGGTTGTGTAAAATGTCCATTGGCCTGCAAAAAGGAAACATACAAATCTAAGTGCCCATAAGAATCATTTCGTTCTATCGACAGCAATAAAAGCTGTTTACTGGCAGACAAGTGAATACTATGTATTGGATTTTGATTGTAATAATTATCAATAATAACATCTTTGGGGACTTCCCAGGTTCCATCTTCTTTGCGATGAGAAATAGAAACGCCTTTTCCTTTTGACGTGCCATTTTCATTGTAAGTATTGCCTAACAATAAGGTATTATTATCAGGAGAAATTGAAATCACTTGATTGTGATTGTTGTTGTTAATCGGAGCTTCCAAGTGTTTTAAACGACTCCAAGAGCCATCTTTTTGTTTGTAAGACACCCAAGCATCATCCCTTTTGTCCAAACCATTGTTGTCGGGATGCCCTTTTCTAGTAACGTACAAACTTTGTCCATCGTGCGCAATCAAAGGGTGTAATTCGGCATGAATGGAATTGATACTGTCTCCTAGATTTTTGCGGGCATTGCCTTGGATGGCATTTTCAACCAAATTAATCGCTCGATCTTGTTGAATGTTTAGATAGTCTATTTTGGCAGAGGTTTTTCCTGAGAGGACAAATCCTAGCAAATCTCCATAAAAGGGAAGGACCTCTGTTGTAAAAGCAATTCGGTGATCTAGGTAAAAGGACATCTTCCCATAACGTTTTCGTATAGAAATGGTATGGGTTTGGTTGTTTTGATAATTGCCCGTTAAGGTCCAATTTCGGACCCGAGTAAAGACACCTTTGCGGCAAGTGATGACTGATGTTTTCCCTTGATTACTAATTAAAAAAGCATTGTAATTATCCAAATCACGCACGCCCCAAATAAGACCATAAACACTTTGCGTTGTTTTTAAGAAGGGCGTGATTTTACTTTCAATATAAAAGGAAGTATCTGGATGGACTGGAATGGATTGCCAAAAATACCAAGCGCCTTGATCTTGTTTGTATTCAACCTTGTAGAGGCCTTCTTCTATGACAGCACTATATTCAGCGCTGTTTCCGTGCATCCATTGTAAAAAATTATTATCAAAAGGTTCTTCAAAAATGAAATTTTTTTGAGCAGGGCTAACAAGCGCAAAAACTAAAAAAGACAGTGTCAATAGAAGGGAGGTGTTCATACGATTTTTTTAATTGCATTGAGATTCGTTGATCTAATATATATTTTATATATAAAAGATAACTGCAAGCAATAGATTAAATTTTAGAAAAATAGCATTCAAGATCGTCTTACTTATCTATTTAATACCTTAATTATGATGAATAGATTGCTACTTTCTAGCATTTTTAATCATAAAAACTGTATTTTTATTGTCTGTCAAGTAAGCTAAGATACGAATATAATTTTAAATAGCCATTGGCTGATTTTTATCTTTTTGAAAAAATAAGAAAATTGACAGGTAAATTTTAGAGTAACAGCCAAAAGAAAAGCGTGGAAGATATAGGTAAATTTAGGCGATTTTATAACGACCAAATGCATGGTAAGTTGATGGTTTTTGAGCGACAGCGAAAACAATTGTTGGCCTTAATGTTTTTGGGGACAGTTCTGATGTTGTTGTTGACCATCTTTGTTTTGAACTTAGATATGTTCGCCTTGTCTATATTTTTGTTTGTGCCTTGGTTCTTTCTCTTTCGATTTTATCAACATCGATCGGATATTTTTAAATCTGGTTTTAAGCCAATTGTGGTCAGTTCGATTTTGGAGTTCATGGATTCTAGTTTGACTTATTATCACAAAGACTTTATTAGTAAAGATACTTTTTTGCGGAGTGGTATATTTCCCATTAACCCTGAGTTATATTATGGAGAGGATTATATTATGGGAAAGATCGGAGAGATCTTTTTTGAAATGTGTGAGTTAGAATTGTACCATACCAATAAAGTGAAGGGGAAATTAGACAAGTGGTTTGAAGGTATTTTTTTTCATGCTAATTTTAATACCACTTTCAAGGGGCGTATTGTGATGATTCCTAGATCCGAATGGCAATTCTTTATTCCTATCATGAAGGAATATACCAAATATGGTGGCTACGAACTGAAGAACACTGGAAATGCTGTATTTGATAAAGAATTTATCATTTATTTGGATCGAGACATTCATTACAGAGAAATTCTAACGCCAGAGCTGATTACAGCCATCAATCAATACCACATCAATAGTGGTAAAAAAGTCTATGCTTCTTTTTACAACAGTCATTTTTATATGGCGATCAACGAGCCTCAAAATTTACTGGAAGCAAGCGTTTTGCATTCTAACCTGAACTTTGAATTGATTGCGGCTTATTACCGAGAACTCACTTTGTTTACGCAAATTGTCAAGGATTTCGATATCACACATTAAAAAAAAATGCCTAAAATAGACTATATCTTTTGTTGGGTTTGTTGCCTTTTGTGTGCTTGTCAACCAAATGCAGAAAAGAAAGCTGAAACAGCATCCACGATAAAAAAACAGGATAGCATCGTTTCAAAACCTGCAATAGAACTAGATACGACCGCTACTATTTTATTAGAACCAGCACCGATTGATAGTCATAATTTTTATTATCAACCGAATAAAAACTCTAAGGAATTAAAACGCTTTTTGACCGAACCGATTGATTTGCCTAAGTTTAAGAAAAAGAATGCTGCCAATAGCAGGGCTCGTAATGGCAAAGATTATTACTTGAAACCGAAAGAAAAAGGGTTTTATTACAATTATTTTTTGTTTAGAGGCTGTTCCGATTATGGATTGGTGATCGATGTTTATATGTACGGGGAAAGTGCTGGAAGTTATAGCAAAGCCAATGAAACCTTAGTCGATTTAAAGTGTCGTTGCAAATTACGGGATTTGAAGGATTTGGATTTAGTAGGAAAAAAATGGGAAACGATAAAAGAAAAATACGGGCATAATTACCTGAAATTGGGCAATAAAAGAATCTACGCCTACAAAGGGAATTTATTAATCTTAGAAATTGGACGAAAAAATATTAGCTCTTATAGGTATCTTAGAACGAATTTAAGGCAAATTAAGTCGGTTGATGATCTTCCAAAAGTGATTTTTCAAGAAGCAACTTAATTGCAGGTCAAAAAAAGAAGCGTTGAAAATGAAATTACTGAGTACAGGACAACTCTTCTCATGAGCGAAGCGAGCTAAAAGTTTTTTCTATCTAATAAAATGTTGAATCCACTTAACACCCTTTTATTAGATCTTAGATCGAGCAGCCCAGTTTGTGTATGAAC
>CACVAQ010000234.1 GCA_902727865.1 uncultured Aureispira sp.
GTCTAATTTGCACAAAAGGGCACAGTAAGTTAGACCATTTAGTTTTTTTATGCCTCAATCTATTAAAACTCAAAAACATCACCCAACGAAACAACCATATTATTATGAAAAAACAACTCTTATTAGCAGCTATATTGATAGCAAGTTTTTGGAATAAAACGATAGCACAGAACTGTGTAGAATCTCTAGCCACAAAATACATCCAAAATTCAGACATGAAAATCATGTTTCGAAATGGAGGAGATATGTTTTGGAATGGTGCTCAAGCTCAATATACGGTACCTTATGTTTATAATCAGCCAAGTCCAGTCCATTCAATTTTTGCAGCAGGAACTTGGATGGGAGGTTATGATATGGGAGGAAGTTTATTATTAGCCGCACAAACGTATCGTTCCAATGGAAACGATTATTGGGCAGGTCCATTAACGCCTTCAACAGGGGCAACGGTAGATTGTAGCAGCTTCGATCATATTTGGAAAGTACAACGCTGGGCAATCGAACAACATATTACAGATTATAACAATGGTGGAATTACTAACCCTGTCGATTTGAGTTTATTAAAATGGCCAGGAAAGGGAAATCCATTTTTTACGTCTCAAATGGGCTTTGCATTGCCTGCTGGGCAAGATTTAGCCCCATTTTACGACAGGAATGGCGATGCGATTTATAATCCATACGATGGCGATTATCCTGTTTTTGAGCATGCTAATCCCAATGCGATTGCAGAAGAAATATTATGGTCTGTTTTTAATGACAATGGAAACTTACACACACAAACTAATGGACTTCCTTTGAAGGTAGAAGTGCAGCAAACAGCGTATTTGTTTGAGTGTAACAATGATCCTTTATTAAATAAAACCTTGTTTGTAAAACACAAAGTTATTAACCGATCCTCTTTGCCTATTTTTGATTATTATTATGGTGTTTGGGTTGATTTTGATATGGGCTGTGCGAACGATGATTATGTAGGAACGATTCCTAGTAAGAATACGCTTTATGCTTATAATCAAGACAACAATGATGACAACCCTTGTGGAATAGCTGGTCAAGCAGGTTATGGGCTTAATCCGCCAGTACAAGCGGTCACTATTTTAAGTCACCCTTTGGCACGTTCTATTTATCACATCAATAGCAGTCAACCGACAGGAGATCCTTCTAGCGCACTTGGCTATTATCGCTTATTGAGTGGTACGTTTCCAAATGCTGTCCCTTTGACAATCGGAGGATCAGGGTATAATCCAGGAGACCCGAATGCTGTTGCGACTGATTTTATGTTTCCTGATAATCCGAATGATCCATTGGGTTGGTCGATGGTAACGGCAAATTTATCGGGCTTAGATCAGCGTGTGGTAGGTTCTGTTGCGATAGATAGTTTGCTACCTGGTCGAAATATCGTTATAGATTTAGCCTATTCTTATCATAGAGATCCAGATAGCAGTAATTTACAAAATGTTAATTTGATGTATCAACAAGTAGATGCTGTACAACAATACTATGATGATAACTTTAGTTTAGTCGGTTGTGGACAGCCAACCTATTGTACAACCAACTGTGTCTATCCTGGAGATGCAAACAATAATGGAGTAGACAATGATTTTGATATTTTGGAGATGGGCTTAAAATATGGTGGGTCTGCAATTACTCGTAGTCAAATAGGCGATCAGTGGATGCCACATACGCCACCCAATCCAATTGTCAATGCCTATGTAGATGCCAATGGAGATAATGCAGTAGATGATTTAGATTTGATTGTAAATAGAACGAACTGGCAAGAGAGGCATAGTTTGTATACTGGAGCAGTAGAAGGGTTTAATACAGTAGGAACAGATTTGACATTTGATCGGTTTTATACCAATTCAACCTTGCCTGTTTTTCCGCCAACGGATACGATTGTAGAATTGAATAATTATGCGGTATTGGATGTTAATTTTGGAGATGTCGCACAGAATATTACGGATTTACATGGCGTAACGTTTAGGGTGAATTATGATGAAATGGTCTTGGATTTAGAACGACCTTATTATAATAGACCAGGCTTGGGAAGCACTGCTTTGACGAATGGCTGGTTGGATGATGATGGAGCAGCTGTGCATAGTCGAATGACGCTGGAAGATGGACGGATACATTATGTTGGAACTCGTCTGAACCAAGTAAACTATACGGGCGGTGGAAATATTGGACGGTTGATTTTTAAGGTGGATACGAACGCCTTAGTGAATGCCAATATAATGTCCACTGATGTGTGTTTTGAAGACTTTAAAGCGATTCGTGCCGATGGAAGCACGATTTCTATTGGAGCGCAATGTGCAACAATTTTATATAGAGACCCCAATTACCTAAGTGTTCGCAAGCTTGCCGAAATTGCGCCTGCTATTCGTATTTATCCAAATCCTACGAATTATCAACTGAATATAGATTTGGGCGAGGTCCGTGCCGAGTCTATTGAGTTGTTTAATGTATTAGGAAAACAGGTGAGACGTTTGGAGCATGTCAGTGGAGTTGTTGAAATGCCTAAAGATAACTTAGCACAAGGAATGTATACGGTCGTGGTACATTTTGAGAATGGCACTCGATCTAGCCACAAGGTTTTGTTTAACTAGAACTCAGATATAAAAAATTATTTCGTGAGAACAGTTGTCAAAGAACCCATAAAAAGAGTCCGCTGTAGCAAAAACTAGCTGTGCGGAGTCTTTGAGTTGTGCAAGAGCTCAAAAAAATACGGAGCGATCTTATTTATTTACTGTTCCTTAGGCAAAAAAAAGAAGGCTTGAAAATGAATAATCATTTTCAAGCCTTCTTTTTACCAAGTCCAATTCTTAGATCAATCGAACGAGTACTAGATCAGTTGGTCCAACAAGGTTCTCAATTTGGGGTCGCTTGGTCTTGGAGCACTAGGATTTACAATGTTCCCTTCTGTATCCAACAAAATAAAGCGAGGAATGCTATTGATTTGGTAGGCACTAATAAATAGGCTGTTCCCGCCTTTGGGCGCAAACAACTGAATGCCACCAAGTGCTTTGTCTTTTACCATCGCTCTCCATTTACTATTGGCTACAGCTAAAGAACCTTGATGCGCTTGAGCATCGTCAATAGATATACTTACAAAAGCAATGTTTTTTCCTTCATAATCCTGTTCTAAGGCTTTTAGTGCAGGAATTTCCGCTTTACAAGGACCACACCAAGTTGCCCAAATATCAATGTATACATTTTTACCTTTTAAGTCAGCCAAGGATGTTTTGGTTCCATCGTAGTTTTCATAATCTGTAAAAAGAGGCGAAGGGCTACCGGCAGGGATGATGTCATTCAATATAAGCTTCCCTGAATGGTATTTTTTGAGTGAGTTAAATGTCATTTCTAACTCCGCTAAATTCTGATCAATTAAGAAACTATCCATTCCTTCCTTTGACTGAATAAAGTCAGAAACTTGCTTAATAATAGCATGAAGCGCAGGCTCTAATTCTGTTATCGACAGATGAGTCAAATCTTGATCGTATAAGGAGCTTTCCAAGCTTGCTTTTTCTACCAAGTAATTATTTTCTTTAGCACCTTTGCCTGTAAATTTAGCAGAGGTATTAAATGCTTTTGCATCAATGTTGAGCGATAAGTCATAACCATTTTTCAAGAAAATCGGGATGCCTTTTTGCTTGGTTGCAAAATAGTAGATGCCTGGTTTTAAGCTAAGGGTATCCTTGAAGCTACCATCTTCATTAACCGCTATGATTTTTGTGAATTCACGAGATAAAATGCCCACAGAATCTATTGTGTTTGGGCTGATTTTTCCAGAAAAAATTAGGTAATCTTTGGGTTTTTCGACTTGTTCCGAGGTGCTTATATTTTGACAAGAAAAAAGGGCAAGGAAAGAAAATAGTAAGGGGAGCTTATACATGTAGTTGATTTTAGTAATACTCTATTGATTAGTTTACGACGCTTATTTAGCTGTGCTGCTACTGCGTGGTTTTTAGTTTTTACTTCGCTGCGCTGTATTTATTACAGTGTGTAATAAGTTATTAAATAGTGGGCAAGTATGGTATCAGACACTTTGAAAGTGTCTGATACCATACTTCAAGCACCCTAACTATTCTTTAGGTATAATTATTTAATTTTTGATCTATTGAAACTTTTTACACGCTGTATTTATTCCCTTTGGTTAGGAGCGTTTCACTTGTTGTTCGTGGTCGTGCCCCTTTGTTAATACGTGCGATGCGCCTAATTTTTTAAGCTTCTAGTAAGGTTCGAATATGATTAATCATCTCTTTAGCTTCTTGGCTTTGAGGATATTTTTTATAATAACCGTTATAATATCCAAGCGCTAAGATCAAATTATTTCGATTGTTAGGACCAGGATCCGCTTGATATAATTTGATGTGTAATAAGCCTAGAGAGCTAGAGGCAGCATCTTTATAAGCAGGATACATGGATAATTTTTTAAACAAATCAATACTCTTTCGAGTGTTGATATCTATATAAGTCGTTGCTAGTTCGTGTAATACATTGATGCTTCTAGGATCTAATACTAAGGCTTGATTGAGTGCTTTAACGACAGCAGCATTGTTATTTAATTTTCGATACAAGTCAGCACGATCTAGTAAAATCGTTTTGCTGATTTTGTGTCGAAGCTCTGCTTTTTCGAGCATCTTTAAGCCGTCGTTATATAATCGTTGCTTTTTAGCCAATTGAGCATAAGTAATGTAGACGTTCAAAGGAAGGGAATGTTCGAGCCCTTCTAGTTGACTAATAGTTCGTTTGAAGGTGGTTAAATCACGTTTTTCTATGGCAAGCGCCATTTGTCTCAAATAAGGCTCCTTTTGGTTTGGCTCTAACTGTATTGCTTGTGTGTAATATTGAATGGCTTTTGCATATTGACGGCTTGTTTGCGCATTTTCGCCCAAGGTCATCATTTTATAATAAGCATCTGATGCTTGTGCAAAGAACGTGAACGGAAACAGGATGAAAATACAGAGGGGGAAAAATTTGGGCATATTGATTGGTTTTTGTTATAATTTTAGATGAATCAAGGGATTCATTTATATTGATACACAAGATGTTTAAAATTCCAATAAGAAGCTAGTGCTGCTTAGATTATACAAAAATAGTAAATTTAGAACTAGTTTTTCCAAAAAAATAACGTTCTTGTTCATAATAATTTTGATTA
>CACVAQ010000235.1:0-23204 GCA_902727865.1 uncultured Aureispira sp.
CCTGATTTTACTGCTGCTTTTTATTAGCCTTGTTAATACTGATTTAAGTGCTCAAATTGTTTCTATTCCTGATGCTAAGTTTAAAGCCTGCCTAGTTAATAATCTTTCGATTAATACAAACGAAGATACTGAAATTCAATTGACAGAAGCCGCTAATTATTGCAAGTATGGTATCAGACACTTTGAAAGTCTCTGATACCATACTTAAAGTCCAAACAACACAACACAACAGCATTTCAGAAAACAATCCTTAAAGGAGACTATAGTAAACTTGATAGGTTGCTTCAAAAGTTTTTAATACCTTCCACAACTGTTCATCAAGGTATTTCTCCACATTTTCATAAATGTATTTTGGTAATTCTTGATAATAAGCCAAGGCAATTCCCCCTGCAATAGCCGCCATCGTGTCGGTATCTCCGCCTAGAGAAATGGCGAGTCGAATGCTATCTTCCACGTTCTTTGATTCTAAAAAACAAAGAATAGATTCTGAAACAGAACCTTGGCAAGTCACATCAAAAGTGTAACTAGGTCGAATGTCTGAAAGTTTGCGCTCCAAATCATAGCCCATCTCCTCTTGGATTCGAGCTTTGATGACTTCTTTTGAATTGCCTTTTCGAGCCAGATAAATAGCGAGTGCGACCGCTTGTGCCCCTTTTATGCCTTCTGCATGATTGTGTGTTGGCAAAGCCGTTTTTTTAGCTTCTTCTAAGACTTTTTGTTCGGAATCAAACGCCCAAGCGACCGCCCCTACTCGCATAGCCGATCCATTTCCAAAGCTATCGTAAGGCGCAATTGTTTCAAGAGGCGTTTTTAACCACTTTTTAAAATTACCACCATACCCAACGCCCCAATACTGGTTTCCATAAGAATGTAAACAAGCTTCATAGCTTTTCTCTTGCAACAAAGCCTCTGCAATGGCTAAAGACATCGTTGTATCATCTGTAAATCGACTTTTGGGTTGAAACAATTCAAAATTTTGATAGGGTTTTTCTCCTTCCCAGGTTCCTTTATAAAAAGGATATTCGTACACAGAACCAATTATATCGCCTGCTATTATACCAATCATAAGGCTTTGTTTTATTGTTAAGCAAAGTAGATAAACTTATTAAAACTCATAATAGTTCCCCAGAAATCTCAATCAATAATTGTTTGCTTAAATAAATAAAAAAACGCATCTTGGGTTAAAATAATAAAGCAAGTTCATTTCAACAGCAAATAAATTACAACATTAAATAAAATCACCTTTTCGAAAACATTTTCATCCTAATATCGTATAAGAAGGTAGAAACATTTAATAAACCATACTATAATTATGCTCAACAATATTGACTTAAAAAATGTCCTTGTATTTGATATTGAAACTGTCTCTGGACAGAAAAGTTATGCAGATTTGAATCCCACCATGCAAAAGTTATGGGATCTTAAATCAAAACAAATACAAGCCCGAAAACCAGAAGAAGAACGGCTAGATCATGCCGAGTCTTATGCTGAACTAGCAGGAATCTATGCAGAATTCGGGAAAATTGTCTGTATCTCTGTTGGGGTGTTTCGTTCAGATGCAGAAGGAGCGCTTAATTTTCATTTAAAATCGTATTATGATCACGATGAAAAGAAACTATTAGAGCAATTTTCTAAATTACTAGCACAAAATTACAACCCAAGAAAGCACTTTATTTGTGGACACAACATCAAAGAATTTGATGTTCCCTACACTTGCCGAAGAATGGTCATTCAGGGCTTAGATTTCCCTGACATGCTCGATTTAGAAGGCAAAAAACCTTGGGAACTCAACCATTTGTTGGATACGATGACCCTTTGGAAATTTGGCGATTTTAAAAACTACACCTCCTTAAAATTATTGTGTGGTGTATTTGACATCCCTACGCCTAAAGATGATATTGATGGCAGTGAAGTTGGAAAAACATACTGGATCGCAGATGATTTGGATCGAATTGAGGTCTATTGCAAAAAAGATGTTTTGGCGACCGCTCGCCTATTGATGGCCTACAAAGGAATGCCCTTAATTGAAGAGGATAAGGTTCATAATTTATAAAACAAAGTACTTAGGGTCTAAAGGTTTGAAAATGGAAAAAAAAACCATTTTCAAACCTTGAAACTGAAAAATTAAAAACAATATGGAGGGCTTTATAGAGTGGCTATCTCCCTTTTACCAAGCATTGAGTACGGCTTTAGGTTCTTTTTTAGATCCTAAAAAGCGCATTTATTTCCCCTATCTTATCTCTGCTTTGATACTAAGTCTAGTTTACCTAAAATTTATCAACAAAGCAACTCGTTCTCTATCCTTTTTACAATATATAAAGTACTTATTTTCGTCTAAAATCTGGGGGCATCCTTCTGCCATAGTCGATTACAAATTCTTATTTTTTAACAGCTTGGTTAAAATTCTATTGATCACTCCTTACCTATTAGCACATACTGCTTTTGCTTATCTAGTGGTACAAAGTTGGGAAGCAAGCATTGGAGTAAAAGACAGTGTATTGTGGTCTAAAACGAGCATTAACATTAGTTATACCCTTTTATTTTTGTTACTCTCCGACTTTAGTCGTTTTCTATTACATTATGCTTTGCACAAAATTCCCTTTTTGTGGGAATTTCACAAGGTACACCATGCTGCCGAGGTCTTAACGCCCTTTACACTTTACCGAGTACACCCCATTGAATTTTTTCTATTTCGGTTGAGAAGTTTGCTTGTTTTTGGATTGATAACAGGCTCTTTTTATTTTTGGTTTCGGACAGGCATTGAGCCTTTAAGCATCTTAAAAATACATGCTGGAATCTTTTTATTCAACTTAATTGGGGCAAATCTCAGGCACTCACATATTCCTATTTCTTTTGGAAATATCCTGGAGCGAGTTTTCATTTCGCCTTCCCAACATCAAATTCATCATAGTGTAGACGTTCGGCATTATGACAAAAATTTTGGTAGTATTTTTTCTATCTGGGATGCTTGCTTTGGGTCTCTTTTTATCAGCCAAAAGAATGAAAAAATAAGTTTTGGAATTGAAAAGCCAGCACAAGCAACGTTCAAAAGTTTCTGGCAAAATCTCTACATGCCCTTCTTAAATATTTTCAATAAAATCCGATAAAAAAGCTCTACAACACAAAATGCTGTAGAGCTAACGGTTAACTTAGGGACAAAGCTAGGACCGCATGGGTGACCGCATTGGCCTATTTTTTTTTCTTAAAAATAGATAACTCAACCTATTTTTTCTATCTACAACAAACAAAATCCTAGGCTCTAACCGCTCTTATGCTGCACGGCATAAATCTAATGCATTGTTTCTTGTACTGTTCACACAAAAAAAGCTCGCCCCTAAGCGTTTTTCTTGAATAGACAGGCATTTTAGTTCACTTCTTGGCTACTTATTTCTTTTGGTTGTGAGCGCTACGCTTTTGTTTATCCTATATGGTCTACTTTTATTAAAAAATAGACGGAGGTGCTGTGTCAATAAATAAATTTATTGACTAAATTACATAAGGTTATAGGGCATCTTTTTTTTACAAAATAAAATCTAGAAACATTATTAGCTCTCTAAGGAACAGTCAAGAAATAAGATGAACATTCCTAACGATTTTATAGACAATGGGGAGGTTCATTGTTAACAGAGAAATATTAAGTATTTAGAATTTTAAAATACAAAATAGGTGCTTGGGAGTACGACTTCTCGATAGTAAGGTAAAACTATAATTAGTAATAACAAAAAAAATAGTTACTTAAAACAGAACCTCAGAATTTTAGAGATGGATCACTTTAGTTAAAAAAATATTTTTTCCCGCTCTAGAATATTAGCTAACAAAACTAAAATCAGCTCTTTACTAGAATTACAACTAATTAATAGTCTTGATTTTAAAATTTTTTTTTTGAATAAAAAAAAGAAATAAAATGATATATTATTATTAATATTGTATAAACAATACTTGGAAAAAGCCTACTTGTTCTTAAAAAAGAGTTTCTAAAAAATCAAAAAACACTTCAAGAATGAAGTGTCTTATCATGGAACATTATACTGAAAATGTTCTGATTTCATGAACTGGCAAAGCAGAAAAAATGAACGCTAGCGGATGAAGAACCCCTAGAAAATATCCTTATAGAGATATAAAAAAGTTGATTCTTTGACAAAACTAAGTTTCGCAGGCTTTATGGCATATCTAGATAGTAAGTCGCCACATTTTATTGTATTGGCAATTTGAGTCTTTTTTTTTGATTCTAACAAGCGCTTATTAGAATCAAAATTAAAACAAGTACTTAAGAAAACTAATAGAATTAATTTTAGGGAGAGGTACATTTTATTGGGAATTAGGGTTAAATTAATGCGTTCAAAAACTTAGACTAAAACGCCTCAAAACGACTCAAGGCAATTGCCTTACGTGCTTTTTCGCTCTTCACGGCATAAACAGTTTCGTCCATGACGAGCACTTGATCCAACTGCTTTGCCTTTACTTTTGCTCCCTGCTCCAATACAAAATTGGTAATATCTTGAATAGAAATAATCCAATCGGTGGCAAATTTTTTCAAGGTTGCTCCTCGAAGTCCCAATTGTACGGCTCGCCGATCTAATTTTGCTCCATAAGGGTCGTGATCGGGGTCCCACTGTAGGCGGACAGACGAGTTTGCTAAGGCAGCTTTCCAATTTTCTTGCGTCTGGTAAATCGCTTGTTCGTAAGATGAAAAAACAGCTCCTTCTAAGATTTTCTCAAAATTTTCTTTAGAAATCTCAATGGCTAAAACTCGTTTTTGCGCTTCCTTTTCTGCCCAACCGCAACGGTACATCATCCACAAGAAATTGGGCTTAATCCAGCTCATTCTAGAAAACCGATAGTGCTCGCCTCCAAATTGTTGATTGGCGACTGCATAACTAGCAATTCTTGGATTAAAGGCTTGATAAACAAGAATAGTTTCTTCCGAGCATTGCGCTAAGATGTGTTGCCCTTTTTGGGGTAAATTGTCTTCGTAATTAGGGTATTTTATTGTTTTTAAATGCATGATTTTAAGGTGGATTTTTAATAGTTGTTCTACTATACAGCAACGATTTTCACGATGTGAATAAGTAGACAGGCAAAATTAATTATTTTGATTGTCGCAGTACTGTTTTTTATTAACTCGCATTAAGCTTAAATAATTCATTTTGAAAGCAAATTTCTAAAGATAATGAGCGAACTATTTAATATATCTTCTCAAAAAATATAGCTTCTTTTTTTCTCAAATAAAGAGTCTATCAAGAAAAGCTTATCTTTACAGAATTAGATTCCCTTCTAATTCCGCTTAACATACAACAATTTTATTCTTATGCTCATCTATTATCATAATACTGATTATCAGACATTTTCCTTTTATTACAAGCCCTTGATTGCATGATTATGCTGAAACAACAACTTCTTTTACTGCTACTACTTCTGCCAACATTCTTATTGGGGCAAGATAGTGTCCAATACAATCTGTTGTGGCGAATTGAGGGAAATAACCTGCAACAGCCTTCCTATTTATTTGGAACCATGCACGTCAACGATGCAAGGGCATTCAATTTCAGCGATTCGGTGATACTTGCCTTAGAACGCTGCGAAACATTTGCCCTAGAAGTTCATCCTGACACGATGATGAACAGCATGTTTCAAAAACTCTTTAAGCGCTCTAAAAAGAACAACTTCATGGATGTTCTTTCAGAAGAAGAATACCAACAACTCAAGCAAAAATTTGAACAGAAAAGCACCTTAGATCTAGATAAAATCAACCTTCAAGATCCTTCCATACTCAGCTCTATGATGGAACCTGACGAAGACAAAGTTGACGACAAAGCCACTTTTGTAGATGCTTATTTATTTGGAATTGCTCGAACATTAAATAAGTCCATTTGGGGTTTAGAAAGCATGAAAGACCATTCAGATGCTTTTTCTAATTATAATAAAGAACAACAACGTGCCTTTCTACTGGGGCTAATTAATGATAATTACGAAACGGATTATCAGCAAATGCTAGACGAGTTGGTGGACGTTTATAAAGCGGGCAATATCACCCAAATAGGAACGATGGCAAATGTTTTTACGGCAGTAGATTCTCAACTGATTCGAAGAAATATGGTGATGACAAAAAGCATGGAAAAGCTAATGAAAAAAAAGTCGTTGTTTGCTGCCGTAGGAACCGCTCACTTGCCTGGCAAAAACGGCATTATCAATCTGCTCACCCAAAAAGGATATCGTGTATTGCCCGTCGCTGCGACCTTTACAGGAGTGGCCGATGCCTATGAGATTGATTATGATAAAATGTCTTGGCATAGGCAAATAGATAGTACCTTGGGTTTTTCTATAGACTTCCCTGGTGCGCCAACTCAAATCGACTTGTTCAATAATCTAAATACGCTGATGTATGTTGATCTGACAAATGAAATATTTTTAGCAGCCTATAGCATTGATATGCGTGGTGGAACGGCTCAAAACAAAGCGGAACTAATTGAGCAGACAATCGAGAATTATCTAAGACAAAGCAACTATACTTTATTAGAACAAAACGAGGTTTTTTTGAATGGAATTGAGCGCACAGATATTGTTGTCGCCCAAGATTCTAGCAAACGACTTCGGATACAATTTATCTATCTTAATAATATCTTGTATTATTTTATGATTGGCAACGATGCTCAACAAATTAGAGGTTCTTATGCCAAACGCTATTACGAATCCTTGCATTTATTTAAACCAAACCCTAAAGTAGACACAGGCTGGCACTTTAATTATTTGGCAAAAGCGGCGGTATCCATTGCCTTCCCCTCCAAACCCTCTTACCAAATCGAAAAAAGTGCTTCTCAGATCAACCAACATCCTTATATTTATCACAACTATACGGCCAATGATTTTGGGTTGATGACGGCTTATGCTTTTCGCTATTTTGATCAACCTACAGGCTACGCTCGTTCGAACAACAAAGACCAAGTGTTCGATTTTATTTCTAAAAACTTTCAAGGTCGAAACATTTCGATTAGAAACACAGATACCATTCTACAAGACGGCATTCAAGGAAGAAGCTATGATTTAGTACTCGAAAAAAAGTTTTACATCCGTTGTAAAGTCTATTTGCGAGGGGCGAGAACCTATTATTTATTTCACCAAAACCTAAATGAGGGCGACAGCACGATCCAAGAAGATGCTTTTTTACAATCCTTCTCTTTTGTCAATTACAAGTATCCGACTTGGGTTCCTTTTGTCGCACAGGACAGTAGTTTTTCTATTGATTTTTTTGCCAAGCCTCGCATTAAAAAAGATACGTCTAATAGTTACTATTTGAATACCACCAATTATTATAGTGTGAATCCAAATTCAGGAATGCTCTGTAATCTACAGGTCGCTAAAGTAAGCGACTATTTTACAATCGAACATTTAGATAGTTTTTATCAGCTGGTCAGTCCTTTAAATTATGGCGATTCTCTGATTAGCACCAAAGAGATTCAAATAGGAAATTACGCAGGCAAAGAGCGGGTGCTTCGGCAGCGATTTCAAGATAGAATTATACGACAGCGTATTTGGCTCGATGGCCAGTATTTTTATACGGCTAAAATCTACATTGACGATGACAGTATTTACAGTCCTGCTGCAAATCAATACTTTAGTTCTTTCAAAAAAATAAAAAACACTACTACTTTTGATCCTTTTGAAGCCAAAGATCAAGCCTTGCTCAGCGCCTTACAATCCAAAGATAGCTTGACTAGGTATCGAGCCAATACGGCTTTGATTTTTTACAACTTTGCTCCTTCTAATGTAGAAGGTATTCTTGCCGCAATTCAAATTGAATATCCAAAAGATAGCTTGACGGTCGCCCGCTTAATTTACAGGTTGCAAAGCATTGCAGACACTAGTGTTCTCCGAACTTTAATTGACTTATACAAAAAGCCACACACCAATACAGCTACTCGTATTGCGATTTTACAAACCATTCCCCAAATAGACAGCATCAAAGGGATTGCTACTTATGTTGATTTATTACAACTCGCTTCTTTTGTTTCTGATCAATATAATTATGCTGTTTTTAATACTTTTTATCAATATCCAGCACAATTTAAGGCAAATTATGAGCGTATTTTAGCCTTAGCAAAATACGACGTCTATCGTTATTACATCATTGCCGTCAGCGCACATTTGGTGCAACGTGATTCTGTTTTTGCCAAGGATGCGATGCAATATATTCCAACTTGGTTGCCTTATTTTAATGTTGACTTGGAAAATTATGAAACGCCTTCGAAACCTTTTTGGGAAAACAATAGCCAGCTTTTGTCAGAGTATTTACATTTTTTTTCTATCACTAACGATCTAGCCTTTTTAGATCGTTTAACTGGACAAATCTTAGATCAAGCGGTTAGTCCTCGTCTTAAAGCGCAAGCCTTGTCTGTTCGCTTTCAAGCAGGCTTAAATCCTCATTGGTCTAAAAAAGAGTTGCACCAACAAATCAAAAAACCTTCTTCTCGCCCTTATTTATTGCCTGTATTGTTCCAACATGGCTACCAGAATTTAATTCCTCGCTCTTTTAAATATGCGCCTAAAGCAGCCAAATACCTTTTCTACGATTATATACGAGACGAAGACAGCATTGACTTTGTTAAAGAATTGGGGAAGATAAAAACTGAAGAGGGGATTTATTATGTTTACGAATATCGTTTCTTAGAAGAAGCAACCTCCTTTGTTGGCATTTCAGGTCCGTTTATCACAGGAAAACCGATTATGGATTATAATTACTATGCGATTACGTATGCCGAAATGATTCCTTTATCGAAGCATTGGAAACAGGATGGGTTGTTATTAATCAAAAACTTCAAAGCATACAAGCCTTATCTAGATTAAGGTTACTTTTTGGCTACTCGGTGTAGGGACTGTAACCAAGAAGTTGGAGGTTTCTAAGTAGGTGAATTTAGATTTTTTTTAAGCCTCAAAATGGCCTTCTTCTTGCAACCTGGCTAGTATTTCTGAAAACTCATTTAGCATCATAGCAGTAGCTCCCCAAACAATTTTTTCGTTCAAATCAAAATAAGGAACCTCTTTTAATCTTAGTCCATTGGGCGTGTTAATCGTCGTCAATTTTCTCAAACTCGGATTCATCAAATCAGCCACCTTTACTTCAATGACCTCGGCCACTTCTCTAGGATCGGGCGCATAGCTGGGAGCTTCTTTTAAATACCCCACAAAAGGATAGACTAAATAACCACTGACGGGAATATACAATTGGCTTAAGCGACCAACTAAACTGATATTTTCTCTAGGAATCCCAAACTCCTCTTCGGTTTCTCTTAGTGCTCCAGCCGCTAAATCAGCATCTGAATCTTCTAAGCCGCCACCAGGGAAACTAATTTGTTTGCTGTGTGCATAAGGCGTTTCTGGTCGTTCCATCAAAACCGTATGCCAGCTTCCTTCTTTTTGAAAGAGCAATAACAAGACGCAAGCTTTTTTTGCATCTTTAGCTGCTTTTTGATACATCTCAGGGTCGTTTTTGCGAAGACCACTGCTCATCATTTTCAACTGAGCTTCTATTCCAGGCAAAGGCTCTAGTAAACGTTCTTTTAATTTTACTATAAATGTCATAAAAGGTTGGTTGTTTTTTAGTTCTATTGTTCAGTTCTCTGACAACTCAAAGAACCTTTTTTTCAACAAATATTCGTCCTAAATAGTTGTTAAAACAAGTTGCTATTCCTAAGCAACAAACAGAATACGCTCTAGTAATTGCTTCACTTTATTGGATGTAATTTTTTCTATAATTTCGCCTCCTCTCGCATAAGAAACATTCCCTGTCTCTTCAGAAATCACAAAAACCATAATATTGGTATTCTCACTGATACCAACAGCCGCACGATGTCGAAGCCCTAAACGTTGTGGAATATTGGGGCGGTCAGAAACAGGCAAAACACAACTTGCTGCTATAATTTTTTGCCCCCTAATAATTACAGCGCCATCGTGTAAAGGGCTTTCTTTTTGAAAGATACTAAGAATTAATTGGGCGGAAATATCTGCATTAACCATAACGCCCGAACTATACAAGCCTTCAAGGTTCGAAGCACTAGAAAAAACCATCAAAGCCCCCGTTTTGGTAGCCGCCATAGATTCTATCGCCTTGATAATAGATTTTATTGTTTTGATTTTTAATAATTTTTGATCTTCCGAGAGTTGATTTTGCTTAAAAAAGCGTTGTAAAAATTTAAACCTTGTTTGCAAAGAGCCTTGCCCCACAAACAACAAAAACCGACGTACTTCGGGCTGAAAAAGAACCAACAGGGCAATCATTCCGACACTGACAAACTGCCCTAAAATAGAAGACAACAAGGGCATTTCTAAAACAGAAACGACTCGCCAAGCAATGTAGACCAACACCAACCCAATGAAGATGTTAAACCCCAAACTTCCTTTTAATAAATTATAAATCTGAAAGAGTAGATAGCCTACAATAAAGATGTCTAGGATATCCCAAAAACTAATGGTAAAAAAGCCTATTTGTATTAGGTATAACATGCGTGGTATTTAAGTGTGTCTTCGCAAAATACAAATTTTAGAGCATATAAAAACTGTAGTTCAAAAGATATACGTGTAACCTACATTTTTTGTCAAAAAAACCACCTATAGACTGGAAGAAAAAAAGCTCCCAAAGTACTTAAATACCTTAGAAGCCTTCTTTTATTCCTCCGATTATCCCCCTTGGGCTTTATGCTTTCACTATTCTTTTCGCATCAACATCGGCGCATCCACATAATGAAAAGCCACTTTTTTGTTCTTATAATTTTTATCATAAATATCCATTTTTTGACCTTTTGAATCATAAATAAAATGGAAAAACAAGCCATCAAAGGGAGCCATTGGATTATTAAAAGCGCAGATTTCATTTTCTACCGTCTTGAGTTCGTACCCTCCTGCGGCATTCTTAACGATATAGTTTCCACAACCATCACTTGTCAAATCATGTTTCTTTTGCTTTTTATAAGGACATTTTTGACGCCATTGCAAGAGTAATTCTTTATTCATCGGATCGTTCCAAGAGTAGCAATCTACCCATAAGGTATCGTTTGAAATTGATTTTATATGGAATATTTTTTCCCCCATTGGCTGTTCTGGAAAATTCGGCTGATACCAGCCAATAGACATCCAGTATTCTTTTTTCCTATTTGTCCAGATTTGAAAGGCTCTAATTTCAGACAAACGAAGCAAAGGACTTTGAGCCGTATCTGCCTGGATTTTATTATTAAAAACACCAGAAGCTTTTTTGATAAAATCTTGAATGTATTTCTTTTCTTTCTTATTAAAAATATTCTTTTGCCCAGTTAAAGTAGTAGTGATACTAAAACAGAGTAATAAGGTAAATAGACCAAATGATTTCATTTCAAATTATTTTTTAGTTAAAAGACAAATCATTAGGAACGGTCAAGAAATAAGATGAACAAAATTTGAAACGAGGTTTTTGTTTCAAATTTTGCTAAAGATGAGAAGTCTAGCGGGCTACACGCCCGATTCTTTAGTGGAATTAGCTTCGCTGCTACTTCGTGGTTGAGGCAAAAAGATTATTCAAATCTTCATCTTATTTCATTACTGTTCCTTAGGGTATTTAATTGGCGCTTCTATCTAAAACAAGTGATTTAAGTGTGCATTGCAAACATATACACTTAATGTATAGACAAGTGTATTTTTCTTGCCAAAAAAAAGCGATTCTTGCCAAATGGATTCTTGCTCCATTTCATAAAAAAAAAGCTAGTAAAACGAGGATCGTTTTACTAGCTTTTTTAAAATCATTTCTGCAAAAACAGGATGAAGTACTTACCTTCCAGAAGCTCCCATAAAGAAACGCTCCCATCGTACTCCTCCATTAGGTCCTCTAAGACTACCGTTTTTCAAAGACAGCCAAACGAACAATGGTTTTCCAACCACATGATCCTCTGGGACAAATCCCCAAGCACGAGAATCGGCCGAATTATTTCGGTTATCTCCCATCATCCAGTAGTAATCCAATTGTGGCGTATAAGTTGTTGCAACCTCCCCATTAATGTAGATCTTGCCTCCTTTGACCTCCAGTTTATTGCCTTCATAAGCAGCAATTAGTCTGGTGTATAGTTCTATATTATCTAGCGATAGATCAATTGTATTTCCTCTTTTAGGAATCGTAATGGGTCCATAGTTATCAATATTCCAATTAAATCTTTTTTTATTATAAGGGAATGCGTTACGATAGACCCCTTTTGGCAACAAATCCCTTGTCATACTTTCTACTGTAGATTCCTTGGCAACAATTTCGGTTGCAACAGCTGGAGATACATAAGCTATATTTCTGTCAACAACTCTGTTCCCTCGTCCATCATAGCCCTTCAATTCAAATGTTATGGGATATTTATCTTCAAGTGCAATAGGATTCATGGCCTCCGTAAAGAGTAATTTATACCTATATTGAACGCCATCAATTACTTCGGACTCTTTGTCATTGACATAGAGCACGCCTTCTTTTACTTGTATTTTATCTCCAGGGATTCCAACACAACGCTTAATATAATGCGTTCGTTTGTCTACAGGGCGATAAACTAAACGGTCGGCATAGTTAATCTTCAACTTTTGACGAAGGGCTTGCCTTTCGTTTGGTGCAACTCGTTTAAGTTGATTGTGATATTGCATTGGGTAAGAAAACGGTTGTCCATCCGATTCTAAACCACCAACAGCTGTATCATCTTCTGGGTAGTTAAATACCACAGGATCATAGCGTTCTACATTTTGTATTTTAGGGGCTCTTCTGTAATCCCAATCAACTGCATTGCTGTACGATTCGCCACCAGAAAAAGGCAGCATATTATGAATCAAAGGAAAAGCCAAAGGCGTCATAGGCATACGAGAGCCATAATGTACTTTACTGACAAACAAAAAATCTCCGACCAACAAAGAGCCTTCCATCGAAGGTGTTGGGATCGTATAGGCTTCAATTAGAAACAGTCTAATAAAATGGGCCGCAAATACAGCAAAGATAATCGACTCTGACCATTCTCTTCCTTTTGATTTTTTTGGAAAAGGGTTTTCTTTTTCCAAACGACGCATTTCTGATTTACTGTCTGCTTTTACCGCAGCTTTAAATCGCTTGCGAATATCATCTTGAACAGCCCATGCTTGATGCACATATTCTACTTTTTTGCTCGACAAATAAGGGTAGTACACATAAGGTAATACAATCGCTGCAAAGTTATCCGCAAATTTATATTGTCCAAAAGACTTGTTGAACTCAATCAACATGCCTGCAATGATAAACAAGTTGACCACAGGGAGCAGCATCGCAAGAAGCCACCACTTAGGTCCACCTATAATTTTGACCAGAACAAACGCATTATAAAAAGGAACTAAAGCCGCCCAACTAGGTTCTCCAGCCTTCTCAAACAGTTTATACATTCCGACAAAAGGAATCCAATACAAACCAACAATCGTATATAGTAACCAACTCATTTTTTATACTTTAATTTAACCGTCCAAGACAGTCTAAATATTTGACACTTAGAATTGTAAATAATTTTTTTTTGGGATAGAACTTATCCTTTATAACTTGTCGTCCAACCTTTCCAACGCATTTTAAGAACCCCAAAAAAGGCCTCGTTAAAAATGTCTGAACTCATTTTGGAAGATCCTTTTTCTCTATCTTTGAATGTAATTGGAACTTCTTCTATCTTGTATCCCAATTGCCATACGGCAAATTTCATTTCAATCTGAAAAGCATAGCCTTTAAATTCTATTTTATCAAAATTCAGCTGCTCCAAAAACGAACGTTTGTAACAAACAAAACCCGCTGTAGCATCTGTGACAGGCATCCAAGTAATCAAACGAACATAAATAGAGGCTCCTCTAGACATCAACAAACGATTGAAAGGCCAATTTTCTACTTTCCCTCCCCTAGTATAGCGAGAGCCGACCGAAACGCCTACCTGCTCTTTTTGACAAGCTTCAAATAAGCGGGGTAAATCATTGGGATTGTGTGAAAAATCTGCATCCATTTCAAATACATACTCGTAAGTGGATTCCAAAGCCCATTTAAAACCGTGTATATAAGCGGTTCCTAAGCCTTGTTTACTTTGGCGTTCTTCCACAAACAAGCGACCTGCAAATTCGCTTTGCAGGTTCTTTACCAAACCAGCCGTGCCATCAGGAGAGCCATCATCAACAATAAGTAAATGAAATGCAGGCTCTAATGTCATCACTGCTCGGATGATACTTTCTATATTTTCCTTTTCGTTATACGTAGGTATTATGACTAAACGTTCTGACAAATCTCTGGATGCTTTAGTGGTGGTAAGTAGATGGACAAAAGATGCCCTATTTTAGTGTTAATTATTTTTGTCCATCTACTTATAGAGTGATTTTTCAATTGCTGAACTTATGTATGTAAGATAATTTTGTCCCCTGTGCCCTCAATATTGGTTTGAATTACAGCACATTTTTGATAAATTTTAAGAACGCTCGCTCTTCGCAAAAGGCTCGCTTATTCTAAATACTCAATTTACTAGGGTAATCCTTGTTAAAAAATTAGGTTACAGTGTGTTTTAGCAACGTACAAAAGTAAAAGTCGTAAAAATAATAGACTTATTTAGTATTCGCCCTCTATTGATTTTTTACTTTTTTAATAAAAAGGCAACAACGCTAATATTGCTTCTTGTAAATCTAAGCTTGAAGAAAAAGGAAGAAGGGCGGTTAAACCCAATTTAGAAAGCGTTAAACGATTCCCAGATTCTTATTCCTAATCCAATATAGAATTTTGAAAAACAAAAAACAAGTCCCTTATTAATCCCTTAACTAAAACTAACAATAATTAACTAAAGATATAGTTTACAAATTCGAATCAAGGCTAAAAGGTGCATAAAGTGCGTTCGTAAGATTTACTTGTACTACTGTACAAATTGGGCTTCTATGTAAGCCATACACAAATCTATAGTTGCTTGAATTCCTTTGTGATGTGTTCGCTCGACGCCATGAGAAGCCGAGACCCCTGGTCCAATTAATCCCACTCGATAATCAAGCCCAGCACGCAAAGCAGCAGAGCCATCCGAGCCATAAAATGGATACACATCTAAGCGATAAGCAATGTCTTTTTTCTTCGCCAATTGGACCAACTCCTTACGCATCGTATAATCATAGGGGCCAGAACTATCCTTCGCACAAATAGAACAAGCTCTTTCTTCGCCTGACGTCCCATCTCCGACCACTCCCATATCAATCACCAAAAGCTCTTGAATCGACTCAGCATAGCCACAAGTTCCTCCATGTCCAACTTCTTCATAATTAGAGAAGAAAATTTGTACAGGCACATCCCAGCCTTTTGCCTTAATCTGACGAGCTAATTCAAACAAAACAAAACAGCCTGCTTTATTATCCATGAATCTAGACTTGATATATCCACTTGGCAATTCTTGATAATTCGTATCAAAACAAATAAAATCTCCTACATTAATACCTAAATTATCTATATCCTCCTTAGAATCTATTTCTTCATCCAAACGAATGTGCATGTTGTACAAACTCCGTTGCGCACTATTCAAATCTTTGTTGACGTGTGCCGCAGGGTTATCGAGTAATAGTGTTCCAGTATAAATCTTGTCTTCTAAAGTATAAATTTTACAATAAGCTCCCTCAAAACCATTAAGGGATAAGCCCCCCACTTTTGAAATACGTAAGGTACCATCTTTAGCAATATCAGACACCACTGCGCCGAGTGTATCGACATGAGCAGCAATCGCCAAAGTAGGTCTTTGGCTTCCTAACGTACAACGCACGGCTCTTTTGTTGGTATAATCAGGATTCCATCCGTATGCTCCTAATAAGTTATGTATATAATGACTTGCGTTCTCTGTAAAACCACTTGGCGAGTCTATCTCTACTAATTTTTGAAGTGTAGAATAATTATTCATTTTTAATAATTTTGATAGTTTTAATATGAAGTTCTTTAGAATTGCGTTTTTTTAGACGCTACAAAGCTATGAACTAGTACAAAGAATGATTGTGTAGTGCTGATTGACAATTCATCTTTGATCCTTACTTAATTCTAAACAACTTCTATGTCTTCCCGCCCCTAATATACAATAGTTCATTTAATTTGCGAATAAGAGTCCTTATAATATAGCTTCTTATTTTCTATATGCAATAAGTTATATTTATTTAAAAAAGATAATTATAATAATAACAACAAGGTCATTCTCGAACAAATCGGAATGACCTTGTTATGATTGGATAACTGTTGTCCTAAAATAAGTCGTTCTTTGACAACTCTTCTCACGCAGTAAGCACGTAGTAGCAGCCTAGCTAATCGTGTGGCTGGCAAAAACTGTCAGAGCATCTTAAAAATTAGCTGCGCTGCTATCCCGAACTACTCCTGCAATTCAACGACAATAAAATTAACCCGTCTCTGACTGGCTGCTTCGACACTATAAATAGAGTTTCTTGGGTCGTCAATATCGTCACTAATTCCGACGGGCGCTTTGCCTTCCCCTAAAGGTAATTCTTTAAAAGAAAGCTGTCCGCTATCCAAATACGCTTTTAAGGCACCTTCTTTATAAGCCAACAAATCCTTCATAACACTTCCTATACGACGGTTTGCCAAGGACTTATTATAAGCCGCTGAAGCACGTGGAGAAGTATAGCCTTGAATGGCGATTTCTAATTGAAAGCCATTTCCCATTGCAGTAATCAACTCATCAAAAAACAAGTGCATATTTTGATAATTTCCTTTTACTTTTCCCTCAAAAAAATCGTCAATATTCTCCGAAATTTGATCTTGAATCGACTTATTGTATTGCGGCACATGCTCCTTTTTGTACTTCCCTTTCATCCCCGCATATTTGGTATAGGTAGCCGAATAAGACGTTTCTAAATCTCTAGGTTCATTGTTGTGAAAATACAAGGCCAATGGTAATAATTTATTCAATTCGTCCAAGGTTACTTGTACGGTTTCTTCTACTGTAGGTATTGTATCCACTGGTGTAGGTTCTGGCGTTGGTTCTGGTTCTGGCGTTGGCGTTGGAATCGGTGCAGGTTTGGCTACTGGGTCAGCAATGACCAAAGGCGGCTCAGGCTCAGGTTCTGTTTTTTCTTCTGATCGATCGTGTGGAAATTGCGGCAGCTTTAATTCGTAAATATCATTACAACAAGACTCTCCTGTTAGTATTTGAGAACCAGGGCGATTACTAGCAAAATAGCCCGTTGAATCATCTGGATTAATAATAAAATAAATATCGTTTGCCGCACTATTCAAAGGAATTCCAATGTTGACAGGTTCTTCAAATGCTCCATCCACTATCTTACTATGAAAAATATCAAAGCCCCCTAAACCTGGACGATAAGAAGAACTAAAATAAAACGACTGTGTGGTATTGTGATAATAAGGAGAGACCTCATCTCCTGCTGTATTGATCATTTTGCCCATATTAAGCACCTCGCCATATTCGTTTTCGCCCAAGACTTCTGCCATCCAAATATCTTTTTTGCCAATCCCTCCTTTTCGTTCAGAAACAAAGTATAAAACTTCTTTATTTCGAGTACTGTCAAATCCAATCGCAGGATGCGTACAAGTAATGCCATCTACATTAATTTCTTTGGGCAATTTTATCGCTTCTCCCCAATCGTTTTCTCCTTTTTTAGGACAAAAATAAATTTGACAAATCATTTTTGATTTGCGCTCGTCGTAAGCACATTTTGTCAAGTATAATTTGGTACCATCCGAGTTCAGGTTTGAGTTTCCTGAGTTTTCGTATTTTAGGTTTAAATTTTTATTTTTTGATTGCTCAAAACGGCTTTGCCCCCGATTGTTTGCCGTCATTATTTTCCCCACTAGCGTTTGTCCTGTTCCAACAACTTTTCCACGAGTCAATTGACGTTCAAACCTCAAAGAAGAGTAATACAAAGTTTCACCGACTAAATGCGGAGAAAAGTCAGAATACTTTGTATTAACATCGCCACTCAAATGAATGATCTTAGTGCTTTGGTTGGGATGCTTAACCAACTCTAATGCTAAGTAACACCCTTTTAGCTCGTGATCGGTTTCTAATTGAAGGTTCGTCAACTCCGCTCCTTTTACGTCCACTTTCAAAAACGCTTCGAAATACTTAATCGCTTCTTCATATTGACCATTGTGTTTCAAACAATAGGCATAATAATAATCAATTTCGGGGTATTTAGTGGCATAATTCCCCTTCGCCACTAAACCATAGTACTCTTGCGCTCTAGGGTAATTATAACTTTTTCGGCAACTTTCTGCATAATAGAACTGATGCATTGCAAGTTTAGCGCCTGACAATTTTAGTGCTTTGGAAGAGAACACCGCTTTATAAATATCTGCTGCTCCGAAATAATCTTTAGATTTGTATTCCTTTTCTGCCGCAGCAGGTGTGTTGGAGTTTTTTTGGGCAAACAAGACCACCTGACCCATTAAAAACAGACTAATCAGTAGTACTTTGGTGTTAATCAATACGTGCATTTTAATTAGTTCAATAGTTTGGAATTTGATTCAAGTCATTAGTCCATTGAAAACCCGAAGGAAGCGACGGCAGACATTAACAAAGGGGCACGACCACGAACAACAAGTAAACCGCTCCTAAGCAAAGGTAACGAGCGTAGCGCTCATGAGCCGAACGGAGTGAACGAATCAACGGAATATTAGTATTTATTACCTCACAAAAATAATGCAAAAAAAAACGGGTCTTTGATAACTCAAAGACTCCCCGCAGCTAATTTTTGCCACAGCGGACTCTTTTTCTTTTTCATAACAGTAGGTATTGGGTCGTAAGTAAAAAAGTTATAAGTAGCTTACTACTAGCGCTATAGCTTACTACTTTTCACTTACGACTAAAATAGTAAAGCCTAAGCTATTGTTTATGGGCTGGCAAAAACGGTCAAAGAACCCAAAAAACAATCAAACATCTATTCAGCCCTTTATTCCCATTCCTTTGATTTTTAGCTGGTACTCCTTCCGAAGAAGCCTTCTTATTTTGCCAAAGTTTTAGCAATAAAAAGCACGACCACCGCTCCAAAAGTTGAGCTCACTATGTCCATAAGCATTGTACCGCTCTCAATTCCAAGCACCCCGTCTTTTACACCTAACAGCGAAAATAAAAACAGCCCAACAAAAGCACCAATCACTCCTAGTATAATATTCATGATAATTCCCATACCACGTCCTTTCATAAAATTACTGGCAATCCAACCTGCCAAACCGCCTACAACCAATGTGTATAACATAATTTATTTTTTAGTCCAATGAATAAATATTCTTGTCGAAGAATACGCCTAAAGTTACCAAATAGATTATAAGTTTTGATTTAAAACTCCAAAATATCACTTTTAAATTCCCTATTCTTTCACATCTTCTCTTTTTTCTATAATTTTGTCGTTCAGTTCCTAAGAACAATACTTAGATGCGCTGCTATTTATTATAAATAAACAGCTTATCCCTCATTATAAATAAAAACACCATGCGAATAGATATTATTTCTGCCATCCCTAGTTTAATGGAAAGCCCTTTTGGGCACTCTATCATGCAACGAGCTCAAGATAAAGGCTTATTAGAAATTGTTTTGCATGACCTGCGGGATTACGGACTCGGCAAACACAAGCAAATTGACGATTATCAGTTCGGTGGTGGCGCAGGTATGGTGATGATGGTAGAACCTATTGCGACCGTCATTGAGGCTTTAAAAGCAGAAAGGGAGTATGATGACATTATTTACATGACACCTGACGGAGAGCGCTTGAAACAAACTCACTGCAATCAATTGTCTCTAAAAGAGAACTTAATCATCTTGTGTGGGCATTATAAAGGCGTCGATCAAAGAGTCCGAGATTTGTACATTACTAGAGAAATTTCTATTGGCGACTTTGTTTTATCAGGCGGAGAATTGCCTGCTGCAATCTTGGTCGATTCTATTGGACGCCTTCTTCCTGGTGTCTTAAATGACGAATCCTCGGCTTTGTTTGATTCTTTTCAAGACAATTTACTAGCTCCACCTGTCTTTACACGTCCTGCCGATTATAAAGGGCATAAAATTCCTGATATTTTGCTATCTGGACACAAACGAAAAATTGAAGACTGGCGCGACGAACAGGCTTATTCGAGAACAAAAAAGCTCCGTCCAGATCTTTTAGATTAGGCAAGGAAGCCTAATCCCTTGACAATTTTTCTTTTTAATTCTTCATTTCCGCAAAATTCCTGTAATTTGTCGTTTCAAACAGGAAAAATTCCTGCTCAAAAAGGAAATTAATACTTAACATAAAGACACCTTTTTATACAAATAAATGAATGTTGTAACGCTAACAACCGATTTTGGCTGGCGAGACTACTGTGTAGGAGTTATAAAAGGTAACATCCTATCTCAAGGTACTCCTGTCCTTTTTGCAGATATTACTCATGATATTGAAAACTACAATATTGTGCAGGCTTCGTATATCTTGAAGAACGCTTACAAAAGCTTTCCTAAAGGAACCATTCATTTGATTTCGGTCAATAATTTTTATAAAAAAAATCCTCGTTTTTTAGCAATCTTCCACGAAGGACATTATTTTATTGGTCCAGACAATGGAATTTTTTCGCTCATGTTTACCAAGCCCCTTCAGCAGGTTTATGAACTAGACTTCACTGAGGATCATGTTGTTTTTGGGGTTAAAGAGGTCTTTGCCAAAGCAGTTGGTTTCATTCTAAAAAAGCAGCCATTCCATGAAATAGGGAAACCTGCAAAAAACATTTTAGAGCGCTTGTCTTTGCGTCCAATTACAGGAAAAGATCAAATCCGAGGCTCTGTTATCCATATTGATAACTATAAAAATGTGATCCTAAATATTGATCGTCCACTGTTTGAACGAATTCGACAAACACGTGATTTTGAAATTTATTTCAAACGCTACGACCCGATTACCAGCATCAGTCAAAACTATGCGGATGTACCCGTAGGAGAAGTTCTTTGCTTATTCAACTCTGCTGGACTCTTGGAAATATCTGTTAATATGGACAAAGCGGCTACTTTATTTGGGTTAGAAGTAGACGAAGCCATCCAAATTGACTTTCTTATTCCTGAAATTGATTAAATCCCCCTTTATCTTTCCTCAAAGCTAATCAACTGACTGCAAAGAGACTGTCCATACTGTTTTCTTGCCTTTTTTGCGCCTCTTTATCAAAAACCTTACCAAGGTACTTGATAAAGCAAAAAAAAAATGTATTTTTAAGCTTCTTATGGTAACTTTTAGAAGCCATTCTACGTTTAATTGTATAACGCCACGCATTAAGTATAAACTAAGACGTCCTACTCAATCAAAAACACAGCTTTATGTTAAAACAAAATCTTTCACAAAAACAGATACAAAAGCTATCTCCTCAGCAAATTCAGCTGATGAAATTACTTCAAGTACCAACCGTAATGCTTGAACAAAGAATTCAAGAAGAGTTGGAAGCAAATCCTGCCTTGGAAGATTCAAAAGATGACTTGACCAAAGAGGAAGAAGAAGTACCAACGGATGATTTTATTGAGGAAGAGGCTTATGCGGAAAAAGCCGATAAAGACGAAGATATCAACGAAGAAGCAGAACGCCAGGAAGATAATACCTTGGAGGATTACTTAGAGGATTATATGAACGACGATGAACCTTCTTATAAATATGAGGTCAACAATCATTCTGCGGACGATGAAGAGAAAACAATTCCAATTGCTCTAGAAAGCTCTTTTCACGAGCACATGAGTCGCCAATTGGGTTTGTTGTCCCTAGAAGAAGGAGATGAACGAATTGCAGACCAAATTATTGGCAGCATCGACGAAGATGGTTATTTGCGTAGAGAACCAATCGCAATTACAGATGATTTGGCCTTTGCTCATAATATTATTGTTTCTGAAGAAGATGTTTTGAGGGTCTTAAAAAAAGTGCAAACGTTTGAACCCGCAGGAATTGGCGCTCAAAATTTACAAGAATGTTTGCTCTTACAAATAGATCGTAAAATCGTCTCTAGAGATGTTACGGAAAATTATAGTGAAGAGGATTTAAAATACCTTCAATTAGCACACACGATTATTGAAAAATATTTCGAGGAGTTTTCTAAGAAACATTACAATAAATTGTTGCGTCAGTTGTCTTTGTTTAGAGAGGATTTAAGAATGGCTACAGAAGAAATTCTAAAATTGAATCCTAAGCCTGGGGCGGTTTATGCGCCTTCGTCTGCCATGAAAAAACAATACATTGTTCCCGATTTTATTATTGAAACAAAAAATGGCGAATTAGAACTTTCCTTGAACAATAGAAATGCGCCTGAATTGCGGGTCAACAACCAATATAAGGAAATGTTGAGCGCTTATAGTGTCGACAAAAAAAACAAAGTACAGCGTGAAGCGGCGATGTTTGTCAAACAAAAAATTGATGCGGCTAGATGGTTTATTGATGCGATTAAACAGCGCCAAAATACCATGATGAAAACCATGTATACCATCATGCAGTATCAATATGATTTCTTTTTGACAGGGGATGAAAAACGCCTGCGTCCAATGATTCTGAAAGATATTGCGGAAATTACGGGTTTAGATATTTCTACGGTTTCTCGTGTTGCCAATAGTAAATATGTTCAAACTGAATTTGGAACCAAACGTCTCAAAGATTTCTTCTCTGAATCTCTGCAAACGACTTCTGGTGAAGAGGTTTCTACTAGAGAAGTAAAAAAGATTTTAACAGAGATTATTTCTACAGAAAACAAGCGAAAGCCTTTTTCTGATGAAAAATTAAAAAATATGCTTCAAGCAAAAGGGTACAACATCGCTCGTCGAACAGTAGCTAAATATAGAGAGCAGCTGAGTATTCCTGTGGCTAGATTACGCAAAGAGATTTAAGTTTTAAAATACTTCTTTCTAAATTCCCCAATATTCATTGGCTCAAACGGCAAATTCAACACCAATTCCAACTTAAAAAAGGACTTCGTGGCGTGGATTTGCCGTTTGAAGGTTGGCCCACCGTGCTACTCCATACAACAATTCAAAAAACAGCTCAAGAAGATATAGAAGGGCCTCTTTCTATTTTTATGAATCTGCGGGATCATTAGTAATTTTGGTCATGGTGTTTTTTAATATTTTGCCAAACAGCAACATCGAAAATGGTTGGCGATTATTTGGAACCTTGTAGGCTTATTATTATTGGTCAATATTGTATCTATTGCTTTGATGACAATGCCTACTCCTTTGCAAGTTTTTCAAGAG
>CACVAQ010000235.1:23304-25881 GCA_902727865.1 uncultured Aureispira sp.
TTTTGCCAAACAGCAACATCGAAAATGGTTGGCGATTATTTGGAACCTTGTAGGCTTATTATTATTGGTCAATATTGTATCTATTGCTTTGATGACAATGCCTACTCCTTTGCAAGTTTTTCAAGAGGACAATACAATTATAGGCCGCTTCCCTGTCGCTCTTTTGCCAACCTTATTGGTCCCTATTGCTTATTATATGCACATTTTGTCCTTGCGACAACTCCTTAAATCTTCTTAGGACGCTTAACTAAGTACAGTGTGTAAAAAGTTTCAATAGATCAAAAATTAAATAATTATACCTAAAGAATCGTTAGGGGGCTTGAAGTATGGTATCAGACACGTTCAAAATGTCTGATACCCTACTTCTAAGTACTGCTAAAGAAACCATCTCATAAAATTGCGACTTACAGCAGTTTACGGAAAACTAACCAAACAAGCCCTAAAGTGACTTTAGGGCTTGTTCTGTAGATACTTAACACCTTTGTATCCTTGTATTTAAACATCAAAAAAAAGGCCTGGCAGCATCCATTCGGGAAACACAATGACTCATATTAAGTAATTGTAAACTCTATTTAACAAATTTAAAATGTAATTTTCATTTTCAGTTTATAATCAAACCGTTTCTTTGTATCAGATTAAGGCTTAGACCAAATACGATATAAGCCATTTTGAAAGCAAAAAAACTATTCATCAATACCTTAGAAATAGTAAAAAAATAAGAGGACTAGCTAAATAAGTTTCGTCACCTTCTTTTTTGACCGTTTCTTAATAATTATTCAAAAAAATGAGAAATCTTAAAAATCTATTTTCGTTTTTAATTTTAGCAATTACCCTCAGTTTCACCGCTTGTACACCAGAGGTGACTACTGTAAACATTAGCGGAACTGTTAGTGATGGCACAACAGGCTTGGATGGCGTAACCGTCACAGCTTCTAGTGGCGAAACGACCACGACTGAAACATCTGGTACCTATACAATTACCGCTTCAAAAGAAGGCACACTTACCTTTACAGTTGTTGGGTATACTTCTAAAACAATCGACATTAATAGCCAAACAAACATTGATGTTACCTTGACGGAAGACCCTTGGGTTACTTCTTTTGAAGACAATGGAAACAGTCATATGGACCCTCAATTTCCATCAAACTCTATCATTCCGAGCATTACACTAAGTGCAAGCGTATCTACAGATACATGGTTCTCTCAAACCGCTACTTACAAAGGCGCTGTAGCCTTAGCATTTGGTGCGCCTTGGTACGACAACTGGTCGTTTTATAGTCGTATTGTTAATGGAAATACTACCTCTGCGGCTTTAATCACTACGGGCAAAACAATTGTAAACGTAACAGATGCTTGGATGCAAGCACAAGGAAATTCATTAACGTGGACGCCAAATAACATCTATGTTTTAGAAGGATTTGTATTTGTTGGTACTGGCCAAACCTTGAATATTGACGCAGGTACAATCATTCAAGGAAAAGCAGGAACTGGAGCCAATGCGTCTGCCCTTATTGTTGCTAGAGGTGGTGTTATCAATGCTATTGGTACGGCTGCTGCTCCTATTATTTTTACGTACGATGGTGATAATGGAGGTTCTTCGGCATCTGATCGTGGCAAATGGGGTGGTTTGATCCTCTTAGGAGCTGCGGGTTTGAACTCTACGCCTGGCGAAACTCAAATTGAAGGTATTCCAACCTCTGAAACACGTGGTTTATATGGTGGTACTGACAATGCAGACAACTCTGGTACCTTGCGTTATGTTTCGATCCGTCATGGTGGTTCTAATATTGGTAACGACAACGAAATCAATGGTTTGACCTTAGGTGGGGTTGGTTCTGGTACGACCCTAGAATACATCGAAATTGTCGCCAACAAAGACGATGGTATCGAATGGTTCGGTGGTACGGCAAATGCTAAATACTTAATCGCTGCCTACTGTGGGGATGATGCCTTGGATTATGACGAAGGGTATAGAGGTAAAAATCAATTTATTATCATTCACCAAGACCCTGCCACTTCCTCAGCAGACCGTGGAGGGGAACACGATGGAGGAACGTCTCCTGAAACAGGAACTCCCTTTGCTACGCCTCAATTTTGGAACGTTACGTCTTCTGGAAATTCAACGAGCAAAGCGATTACGTTCCGTGATAATGCTGGAGGACAATACCACAACTCTATCTTTATGAATTTCGGAAAAGGCATTGACATCGAAGATTTAGAAGGTCAAGACCAAGATTCTTACAAGCAATTTTTAGATGGAAATCTAAAAATTTCGAACTCTGTTTTCTTTAACATTGGAGCTGGTACGACAGGAAAAGAGTTGTTTACCGTTTCTAACTAAGTCATATTAAGTACCATTTTTAAAATGGAGGTAATCAATCGTTACCTCCATTTTTTTAGCCCTATACCTTTGAATATGCTTCCTTTAGCGTCAATAAGCGACACCTTTTTGAATAAATTTTAAGGCTAAATTTACATTCTACATTACTCCGTTGGAAAATCGTATTAGTTTATTGCATGAGTGCTTCGCAGTTGATTATCAGCAAGATGGGTTTTTAGTTGTCAAAGCATTAAAAA
>CACVAQ010000236.1 GCA_902727865.1 uncultured Aureispira sp.
AAAAAAATGCCTGCAAGAACAATCGTTCTTACAGGCATTCATTGTTTAAGGTAAGTACCTTATTTATTCGCGAGTTAATACAAAAGGAAGACCAATTACTGAAAGTGTAATTTTATCACACTCGTTCTCATCAATTGGGAATTGAGCATCAATTGTGTTTGTAGTAGTTGCAGAAGCTGCAACCGTATACAGCGTATCGTTGGCAATTGAGTACGTTTTAACAGACAATGTATCTCCATTAATAACGCCACCAAGGATATCGTCACTAGGATCAATTAATGTTCCATCAGCTTCAAATTCTACTGTTGCAACACCACTTGTTACCGTCCAAGTACCAACAATGTTTTGGTCTACTGCTGGTGGAACACAATCAGTATCCTCTTGTGTACAGGCTGTGATAAATAAAGCGAACATTAATACTACTAAACCTTGTTTCAAAAATTTCATGTTGTAATTTGTTATGTAAAAAAAATAAAGATTGCTTGTAATTTATTATGAAAAACTAGCCTTCCTTTTAAGGAATTGGTACAAAAGTAATCTACCTCAAAAGGACTGCTTTTAGTTGCGCTCCTAGTAAAAAAAAGTAGATCACTCAAAACCGCTTAAAAATTTTAGCACGTTTTTCTATGATAATGCATTACAAAATTTATGCCGATAAAAAAAAATGCAAGTAGATTGTACTTGCATTTTTTAATAGATTATCATTAAGCATTTTTAATGCGTCTAAATATCATAATTTAGTACGGGCATCAACCAACGTTCCGCTTCTTCTCGATGCATTCCTTTTCGTTCTGCATAATGCTCTACTTGATCTTTTTCAATGTTTCCTAAACCAAAATATTTGGATTCTGGATGAGAAAAATACCAACCACTTACCGAAGCAGCAGGATACATAGCACAGCTTTCTGTTAAAAAGATACCTGTTTGCGCTTCCGCATCTAGTAATTCAAACAAGGTACGTTTTTCGGTATGCTCTGGACAAGCCGAATAGCCTGGCGCAGGGCGAATACCAACATAACGCTCTTTGATTAACTCCTTGTTATTGAGGTTTTCTGTTTTGTCATACCCCCAGTGCAATTTACGAACTTGTTCGTGCATGTATTCAGCAAAAGCTTCTGCCAAACGATCTGCCAAAGCTTTGGTCATAATCGCATTATAATCGTCTAATTCGTCTTCAAATTTTTTGACCCAAGGTTCTATATTCCCTCCAGAAGTTACAGCAAAGGAACCGATGTAATCTTTAACGCCACTTTCTTTAGGGGCAATAAAGTCACTCAAGCAAAAGTTCGCTTGCCCTGGTGCTTTTTGACGCTGTTGACGTAAATTACGTAAGGTATGAGCAACTTCAGAGCGAGATTCATCGGTGTATACTTCGATGTCATCATCGTTGACACTGTTCGCAGGAAAAAAGCCAATAACAGCTGTAGCAGTCAACCACTTTTCGTTTACAATACGATCTAAAATAACTTGCCCATCGTCAAATAATTTTTGAGCTTCGACCCCAACAATTTCATCCGTTAGAATCTCAGGATATTTACCACGCAATTGCCAACTGTTAAAGAAAGGTGTCCAGTCAATGAATTTTCGAAGGGTACCCAAGTCGAAATTGGCAAACAATTTAGTTCCCGTAAAGGCTGGAACAGGAGGCGTGTAGGTTTCCCAATCCAATTGTAATTTATTTTCTCTTGCTTTTTTATACGTCAAATATTTTTTGGCAGATTTTCGATTTCCACGACGCAAGCGGACTTCATCAAATTCACTACGAATCTTTTGCACATAATTCGCTTGTTCTTCTTTATTTGGGTTCAACAAGGAACTAGCCACAGTAACCGAACGAGAAGCATCCAAGACATGAACCGCAATGTTGTTGGTATATTGAGGCTCAATTTTTACTGCCGTATGTGTTTTTGAAGTCGTTGCACCACCAATCATCAAGGGAATATTAAAGTTTTGACGTTGCATTTCTTTGGCAACATAAACCATCTCATCTAAAGAAGGCGTAATCAAACCACTCAAGCCAATAATATCCACATTTTCTTTTCTAGCAGCTTTCAAGATGGCATCACAAGAGACCATGACCCCCAAATCTATAATTTCGTAGTTATTACAAGCCAAAACAATCCCCACGATATTTTTACCAATATCATGCACATCCCCTTTTACGGTCGCCATTAAGATTTTTCCTTTAGAAGAACTTCCAGAACCTTTCTTTTCTTCTTCAATAAAAGGCGTTAGGTAAGCAACGGCCTGTTTCATGACACGAGCAGATTTAACAACCTGAGGAAGAAACATTTTTCCAGCGCCAAAAAGATCTCCAACAACATCCATTCCAGCCATCAACGGTTCTTCGATCACTCGAAGAGGGCGCACATATTTTTTGTGTGCCTCGATGGTATCTTCTGTAATGTAATCGGTAATTCCCTTCACTAAAGAATGCGACAAACGTTCTTCCACCGTTCCTTCTCGCCAAGCTAAATCAACGACTCGTTTTTTACCTTGCCCTTTTACTTTTTCTGCATATTCCATCAGCGCATCTGTTGCTTCAGGATTTCTATTGAAGAGTAAATCTTCTACCAACTTCAACAAGTCCTTAGGAATATCTTCATATATTTCCATCATTCCAGCATTCACAATACCCATATCTAGACCAGCTTGTACAGCATGGTACAAGAAAACAGAGTGAATGGCTTCCCGAATTAGGTTGTTACCACGGAAAGAGAACGAAATATTACTAACCCCACCACTAATTTTTACATTCGGCATGAGGCGCTTGATTTCACGACAAGCATCAATAAAGTAAACACCATAGTTTGCATGCTCTTCGATTCCTGTTCCAATCGCAAAAATATTAGGATCAAAAATAATATCCTGTGGACGGATACCCACCTGTTCGGTTAAAATTTTATAAGCACGGTGGCAAATCTGAACCTTACGCTCCGTCGTATCTGCTTGACCTTCTGTGTCAAAAGCCATCACAATCATAGCCGCACCATAGCGTTTACACAACTTAGCGTGCTTGATAAATGCTTCTTCTCCTTCTTTCAAAGAAATTGAGTTGACAATAGATTTGCCTTGTACACATTTCAAACCCGCTTCAATGACTTCCCATTTAGAAGAGTCAATCATGATGGGCAACTTAGAAATATCTGGCTCGGCTGCAATCAAATTTAGGAAGGTAACCATGGCTGCTTTAGAATCCAACAAGCCTTCGTCCATATTGACATCAATCACCTGTGCGCCTCCTTCTACCTGTTGACGAGCAACCGAAAGGGCTTCTTCGTAATTGCCATTCTTAATCAAACGAGCAAATTTACGAGAACCCGTCACATTGGTACGTTCTCCAACGTTGATAAAGTTCAAATTCTCACGGACAATCAGCGGTTCTAAGCCACTGTATTGTGTATATTTAGAAGGTTCGTTTCTTTTTCGAGTTGGCAACCCTTGTACTGCTTCTGCCATACATTGAATATGCTCTGGAGCCGTTCCACAACATCCACCAACAATGTTTACAAAACCACTAGCGGCAAAATCCTTGATGTAGCCACTCATTTCTACGCCATCTTGATCGTATTCTCCAAACTCATTGGGCAAGCCCGCATTTGGATAGGCGCTGATATAACAATCCGCAATATTAGACAAAGCCTCCACATGTGGGCGCATTTCTGTTGCACCAAGAGCACAGTTTAAGCCGACACTAAATAAGTTCGCATGGCTGACAGAAATCCAAAATGCCTCTACGGTTTGACCAGAAAGTGTTCGTCCACTAGCATCTGTTATAGTTCCAGAAACCATGATCGGGTAGGAAATGTCTACTTTTTCGCAATATTTGTCAATCGCAAAAAGGGCCGCCTTACAGTTTAGGGTATCAAAGACCGTTTCGATTAAAAATAAATCGCAACCACCCTCTGCCAAGCCTTGAACTTGCAAATAATAAGCGTCTACCAAATTGTCAAAGGTCACGGCTCTAAATCCTGGATCATTTACGTCAGGAGACATAGAAGCCGTCTTGCTGGTAGGTCCAACCGCACCCGCCACAAAACGAGGTTTGTCGGGGTTGAGTTGGTTATAATATTCCGTCGCACGTTTGGCACATTGTGCAGAAGCAACATTCATCTCGTAAGCTACGTCTGCCAAGTCGTAATCTTCTTGAGAAATAGCATTGGCATTGAAGGTATTCGTTTCAATAATATCGGCACCAGCTTCTAAATAAGCTTTGTGAATATTTTCAATGACATCAGGCCTAGTAATGGACAACAAATCATTGTTTCCTTTTAAATCCTGATGAAAATCTTCAAATCGTTTGCCTCGATAATCTTCTTCAGTCAAGTTGTACTCTTGAATCATAGTTCCCATGGCACCGTCAATTACCATGATGCGTTGTGCTACAATTTTATGGAGACGTTCAAGTGTGTTAACAGCTGAATCTGTTGTTATATTTGTCATTCAATCTACAGTTTAAAGTACATTTGATATTGATGTTTTTAGTTGTAACAGGTACAACTACTCTTATCAATGAATTTTCCAATAGAAATTTATGTTTTAGTAATGGAAGTTGTTTAGAATTAGCGGATCTAGGATGCCGCATTCTATTTTTGTCCTCCCAACCGTTTGGTTAAAGTAGGCTTACAATATTTCGTTTTGGAAGTGTAAAGGTAATCAAAAGCAATTAAACTATCAATTCTCTATTGTTTCTGATTCTTGATTTATTGTAACTTTTTGTAAAAATTACGTTTTTTTAATGAAATGGCTTATGAATGCTACTTAATCGCAGCATTCATTCGGGAAGTATTGTTTTTAATAAGGAATGCTTACCTCGTAAAAGTTGAAATTTTAGCTTAGGAAGAATGCTTACCAGATAAGGTATAATAGGAAGCTAGGATTTTGTTTCCAATTTTGTTCATTTTATTTCTTTACGGTTCCTTAAAGCCATTACTTCGTGGAGAAATTAATATGAAATGGTTTTTATGCTTTTTGGTAAGAAAACTAAAACCTCGGAGAAGCAGCGAAGCTAATCCCACGAAGTATTATAAAGCAGTACTTAGCTGCGCTGCTACTTATTCCTTTGGGGCAGGAGCGGTTCACGTATTGTTTATGGGATTAGTTCACTACGTTTGTTAGCTCGCTTTG